>NZ_JASATI010000076.1:0-11179 GCF_038440225.1 Hydrogenophaga sp. OTU3427
GATCATATCCCGCGCCGTTCCTCAACATGAAAGTTGGAACGCGACGAGCAAAGAAAAAAGGCCCATCCGGTGAGGGATGGGCCTTTGGGTTTCAAAAATTTATGCAGCTAGTCGCTTACGTTCGTGAATAACCGCACTACCAGATGCTGGTCGCAGATCGACAGCATCAATGGTCTCCAAGCCGATGGTGTGGCCATCCAAAGTCAGGAATTCAACCTCATAGGCTGCTCCCTGCGCATAGATGTGCACAACAACACCAACATCGCCCGGCTCCAAACCAAGGTTTGGCACGGGCTTCTTGAGAACAACTTGCGAGTGTTCTTTAAGCATCGAAACCTCCTAGGTTGGGTAGGCAGTGATGAATCGGACGCCTGCCTCACCAGTATCTTGCTGCCATACGGCAGTGACCACAGGCAAGGGCTGACGCCCACTTGGTGTGTTCAGAGCACCAGTCACAATGTACTTGGTCCCGAATTCCCTTCGTTCGTTCAGGAACTTAGGCATCTGCCCACTCCCGCAGGCGTTTGCGGGTTGCCACACTGCCAAAGCTGGTTGCTGCGCGTTGCAGGCGGGTTGAATCAAAAGTAGGGACCTTGTTGCGCGCCTGGAGCAAGACCGCATCGCGGTCCTCGGCGAGCTCATCCAGGTTGTTCAGAAGGTCAACAAACAGAAACTCTGGCGTCAGTTTCTTTGGGAAGCGTGGCTTCATTCGAAAATCGAACTGCCGATTGCCGAGTCGGAAGACACCATGGCGCTTGTGGTTGTACACCAGCGTGCGGTTGTACAACTGCGTGGTTCCCAAACCGACAGCGTTGTAGGCCGACGGAGAAAACACAAGAAAGTCTTTGTCACGCAGAAAGCCACCGACCACTTGTGCATCGGCAGGCGGTAGAGGTCCAAAACTGGACTGTTTCGGTGCGTGGTACAGGCCCTGAGCGAGCTTTTTCAGCTTCCCAGTAGCCACCAACTCGCGCAGGTGCCTGTCCACGGCAGTGGACAGGCGTGCAAGGTCTTCACGCCGATAAACACGGCCTGCCTTCAGCGAATCGGCAAGGCGAGCAGCAGCCTTGTATGGAGACTCACTTGGATGGGCTGGGGTGGACAGCATGGCAATTTCATTGAAATTTCATGCATTTTATTCTCTTTCATGAGTATGCAGTGGACCGTCATTGTTCATCGGAACAGATCGAAGACATCACGCGAACCTCTTGCTGACGTTGCCATTCCTCCATCCACGCGTTGATCGCGCCATCGGCATGGGCCCGCGATGTCGGCGGCATTTCCACTACTGCCAGAAGCGATAAAAAAACCCGCCACCGATACCGGCAGCGGGCCAAAGACCAGGCGAAGCTGATCAAGGAGAAATGGGGTTCACGCCCTGGCGGTGGGCACGTCTTCCAGCCGCGTCGTGTACTGCGGGGTGCGTCGCTCCTGCTTCATGCCCCAGGTGCGGCTGGGCCCGTCCTGCCCGGTGGCGGCCACGCGAAGGGTGCCCTTGCCGTAGCGGCTGTTCACTGTGTCCATGGCCGTCATCAGCCGGCTCTGGTCGCGGTCTTCTTCCTGCTCCAGATCGAGCTCGCCCTGCTGCACCGCGGCAGACTGCAGGTCGACCAGGATCACGCCAGCCTTGATCAGCTCGTAGCCGGGCACGTACATCCAGCGCATGCCGTTGGCGGCGGCCTGGGCCAGCACCCGAGAGTCGGCCGTGGGTCGCCGCAGCGGCACCGTCACGCTGCGCGAAAGCTGGCGGCCTGGGCGGTAGGGCGATGTGTGCATGAAGACGAGCAACTCGGTGGCCAAGCCGGCCTGGGCGCGCAGCTTCTCGGCCGCCCGGCAAGCGAACTCGCTCACGGCTTCCACCAGAGAAGCCAGGTCAGAGATGGGCCGCCCGAACGACCTGGTGCAAGCGATCTGCTGCTTGGGTGCGGGCGCATCGTCCAGGTCGATGCAGGGCATGCCCTGCACTTCGCGCACCGTGCGCTCCAGGCCCACGCTCCAGCGCCGGCGCACGGTGGCGGGGTCCATGCGGGCCAGATCCTGCACGGAGGCTATGCCGGCTTCGCGCAGCTGCGCGGCGATGCGGGGCCCCACGCCCCACACCTCGCCCACATCGGTGGCCTGCAGCACTGCCTGCAGCTCAAACACAGGCAGGGCCGCCAGGTTGCACACCTGGGCCAGCGCATCGGGGTAGCTGCCTGGCTTGCGCTCGGCCGTCTTGGCGATGTGGTTGGCCAGCTTGGCCAGCGTCTTGGTGGCAGCAATGCCGATGCCGCAGGGAATGCCCGTCCAGCGGGCGATGCGGCTGCGCACCTGGTGGGCGCGCCGGGTCAGGTCACCGCGCACGCCGTGCAGTCCGATGAAGCTCTCGTCGATGCTGTAGATCTCCTGCGTGGGGCCCAGCCCGGCTGCCAGGGTCATCATGCGGTCGCTCATGTCGCCGTACAGCGTGAAGTTGGCGGACAGGGCCACCAGGCCGGCCGACCGCTCCAGGTGCCGGATCTGGAACCAGGGCGCCCCCATCTTGATGCCCAGCGCCTTGGCCTCGTTGCTGCGCGCGATCGCGCAGCCGTCGTTGTTGGACAGCACCACCACCGGCCGCCCCTGCAGGCTGGGCCGAAACACCCGCTCGCACGAGACATAGAAGTTGTTGCCGTCCACCAGCGCGTACATGCTGCACCTCGGGCGTGCTCAGCACAGAAAGCGCTTGATGCAGGAGGTGACCACGCCCCAGACCTCGACCGTCTGCCCATCCTTGGGCACGATGTCGGGAAAAGTCGGGTTGGCCGCCTTCAGGCGCAGCGCGCCAGCTCGCTGGTGCAGGTACTTGACGGTGAATTCGCCGTCCACCACCGCCACCACGATGTGGCGGTGCACGGGCTTCAGGGCCCGGTCCACCACGATCAGGTCGCCATCGTCGATGCCGGCCTCGCGCATCGAGGGCCCGGCCACCCGCAGGATGAAGGTGGCCTGCGGGTGAGTGATCAGCAGCTGGGCCAGATCCAGCCGATTGACCGCAAAATCCTCTGCAGGCGACGGAAAGCCCGCGCGCACCGCTGCCACCGGCATGGGCAGCACCAGCGGTGCAGGGTCCACCTCGACGGCGGACAGGCGATCCAAAACACTGTACATATGCACAGTATAGAGCGAGAGGGTGAAGATGTGCTCCAACTACGACTCGGTCACCAGCCCAGAGCGGCTGCGCATCTACTTCGGTGTCGACGCGCCGGCGGGCAGCATCAAGGGCGAGGTGTGGCCGCTGTACCAGGCGCCGTTCATCCGGCGCCACCCGCACGCCGACGTGGGCGACGACGCGGTGCCGCCGCGCGAGGCCATGGCCGGCCTGTTCGGCATGCTGCCCCACTGGGCCGGTGAGGTGGCCTTCGGCCGGCGCACCTACAACGCCAGATCCGAGACCGTGGCGGAAAAACCGAGTTATCGGGATGCCTGGCGCAATGGCCAGCATTGCGTTATTCCCGTGGAGCACATCTACGAGCCCGACTGGCGCAGCGGCGTGGCTGTGCCCACGCGGATCCAGCGCAAGGACGGCAAGCCCATGGGGATCGCCGGGCTGTGGGCGTCAAACCGCAAGGCCACGGGCGAGGAAGTGCTGAGCTTCACCATGCTCACGATCAACGCCGATGACCACGGCCTGTTCAAGAACTTCCACCGCCCCGAGGACGAGAAGCGCATGGTGGTCATCTTGCGAGATGACCAGTACGACGAGTGGCTGGACGCACCAGCCGACCGCTCCATGGCATTCATGCAGCAGTACCCGGCCCAGCTGCTGATGGCGACACCTGAGCCGCAGCGGGGGCGGCGGAGGACCGGGGCATCCCCTACATCAAAGTGAGCAAATGGCAAGTGGCGCGGGCGCTGGCACGGTATGGGTCAAATGATCAGAACATGCCGATGAGAGCCTAAGTATTTGATTTGTAATCAATCGGGCACGAAATTTCTCATTCATCTCTCATTTGCACATCGAAATTCAGAGCAAACAAGAGCTCAAGCAGTGCGGGTGTCGTTGCCCTGGTTGACGGTGACCAGTCTCTGCTCAGTGTTGGAGCGGCACCACCCTCAAAACATTCCGCATACTCCAGATTGAAGGTCATGGTGAACCGGGGCTCACTCGCTACTTCTTCTGCGTCGGTCGAGCTCGGCCGCCCTTTGTGAGCTCATCGGTGTCAACTTCGTGTGGCGGTGTCAGGCGCACCACCAGTTCCGTCTGACGTTCGATCAGCACCGCACTGCCCTCCTCGCGCGCCGCGGTGACACCGTCCAAGCGGCCTCGCATTCGCGCTGAAACAAGAGCCCCCGCAGAAGGAAGGTGCTCAGGGACGGACGATAACCGAGCGACCGCCGCCCACGGCGTGCCGCCAGGGACCACTTACGTCTTGTCGAGATCCCGCTTGGCCATAGATGGTTTGACAACCGTCTCGTGGTGATTCCTGGCGTGCGCCGCCAGAGCGCTCCACTCTGGCGGCGTCATTGCGCGGCCCAGCAGTTCCTCGAATTGGGCGCGCACCGTCAACACGCCCTCATCGCACTCCACGTCGTCACCGAAGCCGAGAACCAGGCAGATGATCCCCCAAAGACGATGCCAAGTCCCTTCCAGGCCTTCGAGGTGGATGCCAAGCCGGTAGCCGGTATCAGTCGTCGCCGGTCGGTTTGACAAGATGCTCTCCAATGTCGGAGGCTGCCGGCGCCGGCGGTCGATGCGCTCACGTGCGGTTTTCTGGAGATCTGCCAGAAGAGCGTTTTCCAGCGGGGTGCCGCACTCGCGTTCCCAGCATTGGATCGCGGCTTGCACCGCCGCGCCCTGCCGCTCCCCATCTTCCTGCAGCTGCGCCTCCAGCGCCGCCACGACCTGGTCTACTGACTGCGTGCGCGGACTCAGTGTCTGGTCCACGGCCGACATGATGTTCAGCGAAGCCGGGCTGTCCGGATTGCTGGCCAGTTCGCGCGTCATGGCCTCCCAGACACTCTCGCCCGGGCGCAGCTCCAATTTTGTTTTGGGCGGGTCGCTGTCAGACATGGCCGGCATGTCTACCGGAGTCCTCGCCCGTCTTACTCCCGCCATTTGCACTCGTCATGGGTATTGCGCCTAAAACCGATGAGCATCAGGAACAGTTTGGGTCTGTTGAACGAGTGGGCTGCGCTGCCTGATCGGGTCGCGCTGTTATCCTTTCTTCGCATGAACCCCGTTTTTGTTCCCGATGAGAACATCGCTGCTCACCTGGAGCAAGTCCAAACCAGATGGACAACGTTGCGTGCTTCAAATGAGCTGCAGCAGCGTGCAGAAAGGGTACATGAAGCGATGGACTCGGATGCGTTCGATCGGATGCTGACGGCCGCAAAGAGGGCCCGATCGGGCGGGCAAAAAGTACTGTGGTTACACCGCGCGGCGGATGTGGTCCAACGAGCAGTATCCCAGGCCAAGGCCGCTCCTTGCCGAAAGGGCTGTGATCAATGCTGCCACATCCGGTGGTAGTTTCTCGTGCGGAGGCCGCGCACTTGGCCGCCATCTCTGGCAAGTCCATGTCGGTGACTCCCGACCACGCAGTACACGTGTCACAAGAACTTGAACAGCGTAGTGCTGATGGGCAGTTAGAGGCCACTGGCTCAGATCGCTGGAGCCATCACATCGGACAAGCCTGCCCTTTTCTGAGCCACGGTGAATGCACCGTGTGGGCCGCGCGTCCATTGGCCTGCCGTTACTACTACACCATCGACAAGGACGATTTGTTGTGCCGCCTGTTGCCAAACAAACTGGCCGTCGAAGTGCCTCAGTTGAACGTGCTGGCGTTGACCGCGATGTCCTGGGGTATTTTGGGCCTGAACCAGGACGCGGCGGACATTCGCGACTGGTTTCCAAGCGAAGCGTGAGATACAGCCAAGATGGAGACAGCGTCTCTGGATGGGCATGTCCGTGCTTCGTGCGGACGTGTGGCCACGACAAATGGGGCCTATTTGTTGTGAGCCTGCATGGGGGCTTTCGGGGCGCTGCTGTCTTGGGTGCTGGGAACCTCTGACAGGACAGCCACGTCACCACGCCAATGATGAATGTTGTTGAAAGCGACGCCGCATTGAGCGCATTGGTACCGCCCCGATCGAGCCATCACACCGGCCGCATTCCTTTGCATGATGGGTTTGTAGGCCGTGCCACCACAATGCTGGCATGAGTTGATGGGTTTTTGGTCTGCCATGTTCTGTTGCTGACGTTTTCGCTGTCACAGCAGTTTCTTCAAGAATGCACAGCCCCCGCCTCTGCGCCAGGCGATCCACCATATACGACCACCCTGCCTCGACCCTGTCGCTTGGCTTGGTAACACGCAGAATCTGCATCGTGCAAAAAGACATCCGTGCTGTCTGCACCACCGTTGAAGGTGCGAACACCCACGCTGGCGCCGATGCGAAACACGCGGTCATCCACCGCGAATTCACGTGCTCTGACCACGTCCACCACTTTTTGGGCCACGGCAACCGCCTGAATCTCGTCACAGCCGCGCAGCAAGATCACGAACTCATCGCCGCCCATCCTCGCCACGCTGTCATTGCCTCGTACGGACGCCTGCACAACAGCGGCAACTTGACACAAGACAGCATCGCCCTTGGCATGCCCAGCGAGATCGTTCACCGCCTTGAAGCCGTCCAGATCGATATATAGCAAACTGTGATCCCCCGGGCTGTTGGCGGCATCCAGCAGCAGTGGATTGAGCCCACGGCGATTCAAAAGCCCGGTGAGGGCGTCACGGTGACTCTCCAGCCGCAAACGCTCCGTGAGCTGGTACATCTCCGCGGTGGCCCGCTTTTCTCGGGTGATGTCGGTGTGGCAACTGCACGCTTGCTCACCCGTGGTCGCACTCATGGTGACGCGGATCCACCGGCTGCCGGGCAAGGGAATTTCGAATGGAAAGCCGGAGAACTGCATGCTGTCCTTGAGGGCTGATTCCAGATCTTCCGCCACACCTTGGTCTTCTTCTTCACCGCGCCGCGCCCAGTGCTCGCGAATCAGGGCATCAAAAGTCTTTCCCAACACATCTTGCTGGTTGCGCAAACCGTACATCGCGACAAATCGGTCGTTGGCAAAAACGATGCGTCCGTTCGCGTCATGAATCGCCACGCCATCGCTGAGCTGGTCAAAGACGCGCAAGGTCTCGGGGACTTGACTGGTCGCTGTCAATGCAGAAAACGCCAGTTGCGCTTGCGGATTGAGCAAGCTCGCCTCCATGTTCGACAAGTCGAGCCAGACCCGGATATTGTCGCCATTGGGCTGCGGCACAGCAGCGACTCGCAGCTTGCGCCCGCGATGAACAAATACGTACTCACGTGTCTGCTCACGGTGCCGGCGGATGCCATCCTGTATGTACCGGTCAATGTGAACGTGTTCCTCTGCGGCCAAGCGCAGCAGGTAGAACCGCCGCAGGTTGTCCGCATAGGGCTCGCCCACGTGAATGTGATCGGCGTGTTCTGGAAAGAACATCAAGAAGTGTTCATTCCACTGAACAGCACGGGTCTGCGCATCAAGCACACACATGCCAATGCCCAGGGAGTCCAGCAGAGTGGCGGTGAGGGTGTAGGACATGGCTGGCCGACGATAGCTGTCACCACTTTACACTTTTGGTCGCCAGCATTGGAGGTCACCCAAGAAATACTTGATCGGTATGTTTCATACGTGATGCAGCTGCACCTGGTGCACTGGGACTGTCCAAAACGCAACCTGGGCATGTCGGATACTTGAAGCATCCATGTGGCAGATTGCGCCTGGCTGGGCAAGGGCCAGTTGCACCCGCTCAAGCCATGAAAGGTCCGAGAATGAATGACCGCCCTTCAGATTTGGCGCAGTTACGTGTCTTGCTGCGTCAGTTGAGCCGTGGCGAGCTGCTCATCATTGCCGAGCGGGCAGTTGAGCTGGTGCCGAGTGCCGGCTTGGCCTCTCTGCTGGGTGACTTCCTACAGATTGAGGTCTCAGGGGAGGGTTGCGTAAATTTCGGGGTCATGAAGCAGCAGAACCTTGCCATGGCAGCCGACGCGCAGTCGGGCTTTTAACAACACCGCAAGCCCACGCGTCGCGACGAGTTCCTCAAGACCATGGATGCACTGGTGCCTTGGGATGCGCTATGCGATGAAATCGCGCCGCACTACCCCAAGGCCGGCAATGGGCGCCCACCCATTGAGCTTGATCGCATGCTGCGCATCCACTTCATCCAACTTAACGATGAGTGTCTCTGACCAACCTTTTGCGCGTAGCGGCGGCATTTTTTTGTCGCCGGCGGCCCCAACGCGTTTCGATTGTGTGCTCAGCGCGTGGCGGTCGGCTTCGATTTGGCCTGCGTGGGTGACTTTCGGGTGGCCGGCTTGATTGCGGCGCCCCCTCGTGGTTTCGCCGCGGTGTCTTCTTCTCTGGATAACCTCGCGTTCAGTTCCATGAGCAGTTGCGCCGTGTCCTGCCGGTACTGCTCCTGCTGCAGCTTGACGACCTTGATTTCTTCCCGTGCCGCAGCCAACTCCCGCGCCAGGCCAGCGTTCTCCGCGCCCAGGACGCTGACCTGCACGCGCTGGGCCTGGAGCTGTTCCTGGGCCTCCAAGAGGGCCTTGGCCGCCTTCTTGTTGTCGTCGGCCAGCTGCTGTGAAAGACGCTTGACGTCCTGGCGTGCCCGGTCGACATCCTCCAGCAACCGTTTTTCGTGGGCGGTCGCGCGCTGCTCCAGGCGCTCTCGCTCTTGCCGGTGGCCCTCGGCCAACTCGCGCAGGCGATCACGCTCCGTTTGAAGGCTCTGTGCCATCGCCGCGCGGGCCGCGTGCAGGACCGCCATTTCGGTGTCCCGGCCCGCCAGGGTTTGCTGGAGGTCGCTGAGCTGGTGCCCCAGGTGGCGCAGTTGTTCGTCCTTGGCACTCAAGGCTGCGGCCAGAGCCTCGGCGCGTTCATGGAGCCGTTGCTGGTCGGTCTCCAGGGCCAGACGCTCGGCGGCCAGTTGCCCACGGTGTTGCTCCAGCGCCTCGCGCTCCAGGCGCAGGGCGTCGCCCGCCTGCTCGTGCGCATGTTGCTGGGCCCTTCCCCACAGCGCCTTGGCCGCCCGCAGGACCGGGGCTGGCAGGGTTGCTTGCGCGCCACCGCCCTGCCCGGGCGCGCCATCGACTTCTCCCTCGGGCAGCAGCCGCCTGGCCAGTGACGCGTACCAGACGTCGAGCATGGGTCCCACGGTGTTGGGCGAGCCGCGCCCGAGCTGCGCGCGCACCCGCTCGATGGTGGGGCGTTCGCCCTGTGCGAGCACCGCGTCGGCCGCGGTGGCGACCTCCTCGAGTTGCACGCCGCGGCCGACTCTGGGGTTCTGAATTGACATGGCCGGACTCCGTGCGCTTGTTTGGCCACGATAAGGGATACTTATCGTGACCTATTGATTGAAAATGTAGAAAAACATACGTATTATGTGTGAAAAGTACAAAAAGGCGCCCGCATCCCACCTGCGCCTGCCGGTGCCGCCCAGGTCTCGTCCCAATAACCGCCCCAAAAAAGCGCCGTAAAAAGGCGTCGCAAAAAGGCGCCCACAGATCCACCCCACTGGGAGAACCGCCTTGCGCCCACCCCCGCGTCAGCCCCGACCCCCGCTCGCGCTTCGCCCCCCGCTGCACAGCACCCCGGCCTTGCAGCCCGACGTCCTGAGCGCCCTCACCGCCCAGGCGGTGGCCGAGCTCCTGCGCGAAGGCGCCTCAGCCAACACCGAGCGCAGCTACCGCGGCGCCCTGCGCTACTGGGCCGCCTGGTACGGCCTGCGCTACGGTGTGCCCATCACGCTGCCCCTGCCCGTGGCGGCCGTGCTGCAGTTCATCGTCGACCACGCCCAGCGCACCACCCCACAAGGCCTGGTGCACGAGCTGCCCGCCGCCATCGACCAGGCGCTGGTGGCCGCCGGCTACAAGGGCAAAACAGGCCCCCTGGCCCACAACACCCTGGCGCATCGCCTGGCCGTGCTGTCCAAAGCGCACCAACTGCACGAAGTCAGCAACCCCTGCCAGGACACACAAGTGCGCGAGCTGCTCACCCGCACCCGCAAGGCCTACGCCAAACGCGGCGAGCTCCCCCACAAACAGGACGCCCTGACCAAGGAGCCCCTGCAGCGCCTGCTGGCCACCTGCGACGACTCGCTGCGCGGCCAGCGCGACCGCGCCCTCCTCCTCTTCGCCTGGGCCAGCGGCGGGCGCCGGCGCTCGGAGGTCGCGGGCGCCGAGATGCGCTTTTTGAAGCGGCAGGCGCCGGGTGTGTTCACCTACGAACTGGTGTTCTCCAAGACCAACCAGGCGGGGGTGCAGCAGCCCCACAACCACAAGCCCGTGCAAGGTGCCGCGGGTGTGGCGCTGGAGGCGTGGCTGGCGGCCAGCGGGATCCGCGAGGGCGCCCTCTTTCGGCGTGTGCTCAAGGGCGGCAAGCTCGGGGGGCCGCTGTCGGCGGGGGCGGTGCGTGACATCGTGCAGGCGCGCTGCCAACTGGCGGGTGTGCAGGGGGCGTTTTCTGCGCATTCGTTGCGCTCCGGCTTCGTGACCGAAGCCGCGCTGCAGCGTGTGCCCCTGCCCGACACGATGGCGATGACGGGTCACACCTCGGTGGCCGTGGTGCTCGGCTACCACCGGCCCGGTGCGGTCTCGGACAACCCGGCGGCCAGTTTGATGGTGTAGTTCAGAGGCGCGTGAAACACGCGAAACCGGTTTTCACCGGTGTCGCAGATCTCTTCGCTCGGATTCCTGCCCCCGGTCTGCGAAACATGCTCTTGCACGAAGAAGCGTGGGTCAGGCGCCATGGTGAAGACGAACCACCGCTCGTCACATTGCCTCTGCAGTCCCCGTATCCACTTTCACAACCGGTCACCGAGTAAGGCCGTGCGTTCGGCATGTGAACCTGCTTGTTTCTGCCTGATTTTTGCGCACTGCTCGGCAAGTCAACACTGGCGCGGTCTGGGGCAGTTGTACCCGCAGTTTTCCACAGGTTTAAGCCAGCGCTTTTGGGATAACTCGACCAACGCAGTGTCCACCATGAGGTTACCCGTTGGGTTCCAGACTTTCTGGTGCGGTAGCCTGACAGCACACCCTTTTTATCTGTCGCTAGACTGGTCAACGCCTGCTGAATTCGCCCGGCGGGGGGGGGGGGGGGCGGCCCACCCCGCGGCACCCACCACCCCCCCAAAGA
>NZ_JASATI010000077.1:0-10346 GCF_038440225.1 Hydrogenophaga sp. OTU3427
AGACCACCAAAGCCACAAAGCCTGTCGCCAAGCCCTCGGCTCCAACCAAAAAGGTGCCCGTCAAGAAGGCGTTGACCAAGAAGGCCCCCACCCCAAAATCTCCGCCCAAGCCCCAACCAGCTCCCGTTGCCGCTGCGGCGAACCCAGCGACCAAGCAATCCCAGCTGATTTCCCTCCTGGGCTCTTCTTCCGGCGCCACCCTGGCCCAGATGATGTCCCTCACCGGCTGGCAAGCCCACACCGTGCGCGGCATGCTCAGCGGCTCCCTGCGCAAGCGCCTGGGCCTCGATGTCCAAGCTCAGGTGGAGGAGGGCGTCCGGGTCTACCGCATCGTGCAGGGAGCAGCTCAATGAATACCGTGGCTCAAATCACCCAAGCCGACCGCGAGCTGCTGATCCAACGCTGGGAGTCCCTCTTCGAGCGCGAACCCCCTCCACAGATCCACACCGCCCTCATGCGCCGGGTGCTGGCTTGGAACGTCCAGATGAAACAAGCTGGCCTGGACCCCTTCGCCGGGCGCCAGCCCGCTTCTCGCCCTCCGGTCACCTTGCGCCCCGGCACCCGCCTGCTGCGCGAGTGGCAAGGCACGACCCACGAGGTCCGGGTGTTGGACTCGGGTTTTGACTACGCCGGTCAGACCTACAAGAGCTTGAGCGCCATTGCCCGTGCCATCACCGGCACCCCCTGGTCCGGCCCCTTGTTCTTCGGGATCAAACGCTGATGGCAACCAAGTCCTTCAATTTCTCGACCGCTGGGGCCGCTCCGGTGCCGGCCATGGCCTGCGCCATCTACACCCGCAAGTCCTCCGAAGAAGGCCTGGAGCAGGATTTCAACTCCCTGCACGCCCAACGTGAAGCCTGCGAGGCCTTCGTGCTGAGCCAGAAAAGCCTCGGTTGGAGTTTGAACCCCACCACCTACGACGACGGGGGCTTCTCTGGGGGCAACGTCGAGCGCCCTGCCTTGAAACGCCTGATCGCCGACATCGAGGCCGGCAAGATCAAGGTGATCGTGGTCTACAAGGTCGACCGCCTGACCCGGTCCCTGGCCGACTTCGCCAAGCTGGTTGAACTGTTCGACGCCAAGGGTGTTTCGTTCGTCTCGGTCACCCAGCAGTTCAACACCACCACCTCCATGGGCCGCCTGACCCTCAACGTTCTCTTGTCTTTTGCCCAGTTCGAGCGCGAAGTGACCGGAGAGCGCATCCGCGACAAGATCGCCGCCTCTAAACGTAAGGGCCTGTGGATGGGCGGTGTGGCGCCCGTCGGCTATGTCCCTCATGGCCGTACCCTGGTGCTCGAGGAGATTCACGCCGATCGGATCCGGGACATCTACAAGCTCTACCTGGAAAAGAACTGCGTGCGCAAGCTCAGCGAAGAACTGCAACAGCGAAAGTGGCTGACCCCGGAGCGCGCCAGCAAGCGGGCAGGGGCAGGTGGCAACAAACCCTTCAGCCGGGGCCACCTGTACCGCATCTTGAGCAATCCGATCTACGTGGGCAGGGTGCCCCACAAGGACGAAGCCCACCCAGGCCAACACCCGGCCATCGTCAGCGAGGAGCTGTGGAACCAGGTTCAGCAACGCCTGGCCAGCAACAAGCAAGGCACCAAGACCAAGGCCCACGCGGCCAACCCCAGCCTGCTGGCTGGGAAACTGCAGGACGAGCTGGGTAGGCGCTTGATCCCATCCCACGCCCGCAAGGGAAACAAACGCTACCGGTACTACGTGACCCCGGTCGATGAACCGGGCGAAGCCCTGCGGTTGCCGGCCAACGACCTGGAAGAACTGGTGATCGCCGCGGTCATCCGGTGGGCGTCAGACAAGAAGCAGGTGGTGGACGCCGTCGGCTGGGGTGACGCCAAACGGGCCAGCGATGCGATCGAGACAGGGAAGCAGCTGGCCCAAAACCTGAAACTCAGCGCCCGGGACCACATTGGCGACAGCATCCACGCCGTTGAAGTCGGGCCCAGCACCATCCGGATCGCGATCGACCTGATGGGCTGCGGTCTGGTCAAAAAAGAGGCAGACCACAGCACGATCGAGCAACCGGTGCTTGAAGTGCCGGCTGAACGCAAGCGGGCGGGACTGGCGGTCAGGCTCATCATTGGCGAGCCGGGGCCTGGGCAGATCGATGCACGGCAGCACAAGGGCGCCAAGGAGCCCGATCCAACCATGATGGCCATGCTGGCCCGGGCCCGGGATTGGTACGAGAGGCTGACGCGAGGAGGTCAGTCGCTGGGCGACATCGCGGACGCCGAGCAAATCTCAACCAAGTACGTCGGCCGAATCCTGCAACTGGCGTTGCTGGCACCCGACATCGTGCAGGCGTTGGAGCAGGGCGAGTACCCGGTGGAGCTGTCCGCCACCAAGCTCAGCCGGATGGTGCCGCTGCCGATGGACTGGGACGAGCAGAGGCAGCTGCTGGGCATGGCCTGAGCGTCAGCGCCGCGTCCACCACACCCAGGCGCCGATCAGCACCGCAATCCACAAAGCGACGATGAGCACGGCCCCAAGCTTGCTGACGGGCTTGCGCCCATGGGACAACATCCAGTCGTCCGCCTTCGCCCGGCTTTCCTCGATCACCACCGGCGGTAGCAATTTCACGGCCAGCCAGATCAACGCGGGCAACAGCAGCGCGTCATCGACGTAGCCCAGCACCGGGATGAAGTCTGGAATGAGGTCGATGGGGCTCAGGGCGTAGGCCACGACGAAGGCGCACAAGGCCTTGACGGCCAGCGGTGTCCTGGGATCGCGGTAGGCAAACCAGAGCGTGACCGCGTCGCGCTTGATGCGCCGTGCCCAGGTCTTGGTGCGTTCGGTGATGCCCATGATGAATGAAGCAGCTTGCCTTCAAAAACCCACAATGTCACCGGCTTGAAGGGCTCACAGAGAAAGGGCCGGAAAAATCAGGTCGGAATCGGGCTGAGAGAGCCCACAGAGAAACCTGCATCGGGCTGGAGCCCGCATGAACAGGGGCTTTGCCAAAAGAAAAGGCCCTCGCACTGCGAGGGCCTAGACATGCTGGCGGTGGATGTAGTCCGGACCGAACCCGTATCAGTCCAGTCAGTGCGATGAGTCTGGGAAAAGCAGGCTGCGGCCGTGGGTGCCATCTTAAGCGAGGTCCAGTTTTGCGCCAGTGCGTATACCGGGGTATTCGTTCAGGCTTTCAAAAATGCGCGCGCGCACGCGCGCGTTTTGTCGAATTTGGGCCGATTATTTTCTCTGTCGGGCCGGAATGGGGTGAACCCATGTTTCAGCGCAATGCCTCGCGTGCGCCTACATGGTGTCGATGCCAGAAGGATTTGGCATTGAGCATGTGGTGAGCGACCTGCAGCGAAGGATCGTGGCGCACGAGGTGCTTGACCGGCCTATCGTTGGAGGTGGGCGTCGATCGCTCCACCGCCGAAATGTGGTGAATCCGTGTTGTTCGAGGGGGTTGAATCGAGCTCGGTTTGCGTCGCTGCATTTCTGTGACAAATTTGTCTGCTGGGAACCCTCTGGCGGACATACTGCGCGGCCGAGCTGACAAGGTGCTTCTGCATACCCATCCTGCGATGGCCTGCGCGAGGGTATGCAAGCGGTGGATCACCTTGTGTTCGTGTGCCGGGCTGATTTGCCCCTGGACCCTGGGGTCGGCGGCTTTGCTTCTGGGTTGGTTGCCGCTGCGGTCTTCGAGGGCACGCAGTCTGGCGTGACGCCGGCGTGGATGCCTTGAGGGGACAAATGTGTCTGTTTCAGGGCGTTTGGCGGACAGGATGGCTCAATGTGGGTTTGGCGCTGAAGAAGACAAATTTGTCCGCTTGAGCTCGGTTTGCCGGACATCGGTGGGCGCCCCAGCACGATCTCCAGCAGCCCCGTTTTTATCAATACTGGACAAATATTTCTGTTTACCCGGGTCAGCAGGACACGCTCATCCGGTGGTTTCCATCCAAGATGCCGGGCATGCCGCCTGGCTGTGTATCCAGGTGGCATCCTCTTCAGCCGCACAGCCCAATGGCCTGCGCGAGTCGGCTGTTCTCGAAGAGCGGCTTGATCGCATCCAGCTTGTCGCGAGGAAACCGAACCAAGTCCGACCTGGCGAAGGCCTGCCACTGCTTGACGACGTGCACGACCTGGGCCAGCACGGTGCGTGCCTGGTCCGGGTCGAGGGCAAACGCAGGGGCGTGATCCAGAAGCATCTGGATAGAACGGATCTGGCCCAGCTGGGCGCTCATGGGCAGGCCCGCGGGTACGGCCTCTCCAGGCCGGGGACTCAGGCCCACGGCGGGGGCCAGTTGCCACCGACCGCTTCCCGCGTACAGGAAGTGAATGCGCCGCAACCCTTTGTCCATGTGGCCGATCAGCCAGTAAAACGCTAGGCGCCGCCACAGTTGCTGGGCATCGCGTTTGACGTCCATGCAGTAGAACCGCATGGCGTACAGCAGGTCCAGGTAACCCAAGACCTCCTTGGGACCTGGATCGAGCAGGGTGCGTGCGCTGATGCAGGGTTGGCGCCCACCTTGGGCGCCGCGGTCAAAGCGCTGAATCAGCAGGGCCGCGCATTTGTTGGCGCTCACCATCCTCGTGGCGGGCACGCCAATGCCAGCGGCGCGGGCCATCGTCAACGCCAACAGCTCCAGGTGCAGTGTATGGGAGCGATCTTCCAAGGAGGAGGACAGCTTGACCACGGCCAAACGCCCATCCTCGTCCAGGAGGCTGGCCTTGGGCCAGGCGCCCCCCATGGAGGTGGCGTTGGTCATCAAGAACTTCAGTTCCGCTTGCATTACCTGGCTTTTGCCAACGTCCCAGGAGGATCCGAGGGCATGTCTCAGATGCTCCAAGGTGGCTTGCTGGCCTGGCGGGTGATTCCACCACGGCAGGGGGTGCCCATTGACCAGTCGGATCGCACCCACCCGGTGGGCGTCGTTCACGGCGCGCAGGTATTGGAGCTCGTTCAGTGGTGCCAGCCTGGGGTTGGATTCCCGGGCTTTATGGTGGACGAACTCGATCACGCGGCGCGCCCAGGGGCCTGGCGCCGTGTCGGCCAGGGCCAGGAAGATGCTCGGATCCGAGGGGCCGGCAGGGTTGCGGATGTGGGGGCCGGGCAGCAGCGGGAGGTCGGGGGAGACCGAAATCACCTTGGGGTGTTCGAGCCACGAGGAGGCGTAGCTGAACTGGCTGTAGGCGCGCCGACCGTCATGGAAGTGGTCAAGCTGACCCAAGGGCAAGGCCTGCTTTCCCATGGTCAGGGTCAGTGTGCTGTGTTCGATCATCTCAGCCTCCCCGCTTCGGGGCGGGCGTGGGTGCAGCGGACAAGCGCGGCATGCGAATGCGCTGGGGCAGCCGGGTCTCCATCATCATCACGCCCACGCTGTCGTGGGCGTGGTCCAGCAACTGGTTCAGGGCATCGAGCTCGCCAAAGGCGTGCAGGGCGCGGGCGATGAGGTGCACGGCGGTGCCGGCGTGGCCGTCTTCCATGCGGCCGACGGTTTTGGTGGATACGCCAAGGTGATTGGCCAGCATCTGCTGGGTCCATTGGCGGCGGCGGCGGGCCTGCGCGATGTTGTGGCCCAGGTTCTTCAGGGCGCGTTCGACGGGGGGATTGGGGCGTGAGGGCATGAGCTGAAGCTGGAGTTGAGAAGACTCCAGTTTCAAATCACGACCTCCCGGTCTGCACACGCTTGACGGTGATGGTTGCAAAAAAACTCAGCGGCTGACAGAAGGAGTCCACGAGTGCCGCAAAAATGTTGCGGCACCGGCGGCATGAGATGCCGATCATTCTCTGTTTGATGCTCGAGGGCCTTGGCGCAGCGATCATCGTGACCAGATCGGACATCGATCGCCGTGCAACCAGCTTTTCTATATGTAGGCCTGACGCCCTTTGGATGATGCAAGCGAGCTCAGCTTCCAGGTCGGCAAGTGACTGACCAAACAGCTTGACCATTTCGTCGATTTCGGCCTCGGTAGATACCAGCGGCGGTGTAATCAGCTGCATATCACCATATGCGCCCCTGTTTGCTCGGCGGTCGTAAAGCGCAATTCCATGCTTGAGTCCTTGTTCGGTAAGCATTGCTGAGACATTGAGCTCAGGAGGGAATGCACGCTTCGATTGCTGATCCGCGACGATTTCAATGGCCATCAGCAGACCCAGTCCACGCACATCGCCGACGATTGGAGAGCGCTCCATCAGACCGCGCAGTCCGGACTTAAGGTGCTCGCCCAGTTCAGTGGCGCGGGCGAGCAGGTTCTGAGTAACTACCTCTTCTAGGACGGCGTCTGCGGCTGCGCAGGAAAACGGGTTTGCAAAGTAGGTATGCCGTGGATGAAACCGCCATGATTGGCGATAACGTCAACCACCTGTAATCACCGCGCCAAACGGCGTGTAGCCTGCGGCGAGGCCTTTGGCGAGTGTCACGATACAGATGTCGCGGACCGCTTTGTGGCAGGAGGGTGGCGACACAACGGCGCCAAAACCCGCGAGGTCGCAGCTAAGTTGCTCAACACGGAACCAGGCGTGATGTCAATATCCGGCCCGGCCGCGCGGTACGCGCCCGGGGTATGCGCAAATTGACGGCGATGGTGGTGTAGGCCGCGCGCCAGGCGTCGGTGCTGCTAGCGCGAAGCGACCCGATGGCGTGAGGCCTCAGGTGCCGGTGGCGATCACGGTGTCCGGCTGCGCGCACCACTCGCTCCAGGAGCCAGGATAGAGCGTGGCGCCAGGAAGTTCCGCCAGTTCGAGTGCCAGCAACTGGTGGCAAGCGGTCACGCCGGAACCACACTGGCTTACCAGACTGGTGGCCGGGAGGCCGTTCATAAGCGGCTCGAACTCGGCACGCAACTGAGCCGCTGGCTTGAACAGCCCCTGCGCGTTCAGGTTGTCGCGGAAAAAGCGGTTGTGCGCGCCGGGAATGTGGCCCCCGACCGGGTCCAGGTTTTCATTCTCGCCACGGAAGCGGTCGGGCGCACGCGCGTCCAGCACCCGTCGTTGCGGGTTTTCCAGTTCGGTTCGCAGTCGGCGGTAGTCGATGGTGTTGACCAGTGTGGGGCGCAGGTCGAAGTTGCCAGTGGCGGGCGCAGGCGCCTGGGTGGACAATGGCAGGGCTGCGCGGCGGTAGGCCTCGATGCCGCCATCGAGCACGGCCACCTGTGCGTGACCGGCCCAGCGCAGCAGCCACCACAGGCGCGCCGCATACATGCCACTGGCGTTGTCGTAGGCGACGATGTGGCTGTTGGACTGGGCGCCCAGCGCGGCCATGGCATGGGCAAAGGCCTGCGGCTCGGGCAAGGGGTGGCGGCCGTTGCGGCCGTTCTTGACGCCGCTCAAGACCGTGTCCAGATGCACGTGGCGTGCCAGCGGCACATGGCCCGCGTCGTAAGCACGCCGGCCCGCGTGGGCGTCGGTCAGGTCGAAACTGCAGTCCAGCACCAGCAGCAGGGGGTCGGTTTCCATCAGCTGCGAGAGGTGGTCAACGGAGATCAGGGGTGTTGTGAACATGGTGGTGCTTGTGCGTGCAGGGCTTGGTCAATAACCGGCCGCCGGATCGATGCGGTTCATCAGGGGCTCTCCCTGGCGCAAACGCCGGAGGTTCTCAACGATTTGTGGCACGACCAGCGCGGGCTGCGTGCGTGAGGCCACGTGGGGAGTCAGTTGCACGGCAGGATGGCGCCACAGCGGGTGTCCGTTGGGCAGGGGCTCGGTGGTCACCACGTCGAGAAATGCGCCTGCCAACCGACCGCTGTCGAGCGCCGACAACAGGGCCGACTCGTCGACGTGGGCACCTCGCCCGACATTGACCAGATAGGCCCCGGTCGGCAGCTGTGCCAGCAATGCCTGGTCCACGATGCCGGTGGTCTGAGGCGTCAGGGGCAGGGCGCAGACCAGCACCTGCGCCTGGGGCAGGAGGGCGCGTAGCCCATCGGCGCCAGCGTGGGTGCTGATGCCGGACAGTGATTTGGGTGTGCGCGACCAGCCGTGTACCCGGAAACCCAGAGCCTGGAAAGCACGCGCGGCCGCGCAGCCGATGTGGCCGAGACCGAGGATGGCCACGGTTGTCTGCGCGCTGCTGCGGTGGGGTCGCGGTTGCCACAGGCCCTGAGCCTGTTGCTGGGCGTAGGGGCGCAGGTCCCGCAACCACTGCAACGTGGCGGCTACGGCCAGCGTGGCGACGTCGCCCGACACGGCTTCGTCCACGATGCGAACGATCTGCAGTTCGGGGCGGCGTTGGGCGGTGTAGACCAGGTAGTCCACCCCGGCACCCACGGCGCACAGCAGCCTCAGGCCTGGCAGGCGCTCGATCAGGTCGGGTTGCAGGTGCCAGGTGAGCAGGCTGTCGACCCGCTCGGGGTCGCCCATGTCATCGGGCGTGCACACGGTCAGCGTGGGGGCGTGGGCCTGGAATGCGGCCACCCAGGTGGGTGGATCGAAGTTGACCAGTAGGGCTGGGGCGGTGGGCATGTTTGGCGCCATGGCGGACTTGTCACGCGGTGGGCGCGGGTGTGGGCTCGAGGCTGAACATCTTGCCCGGGTTGAGCAGGTTCAGCGGGTCCAGGCCCCGCTTGACGATGCGCATGAGGTCTATTGCGTCTTCGCCCGCTTCTTCCGCGAGGTAGGGCATCTTGTGAAGACCAATGCCATGCTCGCCCGTGCAGGTGCCATCCATGGCCACCGCCAACCGCACGATGCGTTCATTGAGTTGTTCGGCAATTGCCATTTCGTGGGGGCTGTCCGGATCCACCAGCAAGAGGGCGTGGAAGTTGCCATCGCCAACGTGGCCGACCAGCATGGACGGGAAGGGCGCTTGCGTCAGGATGTGGGCAGCGCCCTCCAGAGAAGCCGCCAGGCGCGAGATGGGCACGCAGGTGTCGGTGCTGATCACGCGGCAACCGGGGCGTGACTGCTGGGCCGCGAACAGGGCGTTGTGCCGCGCGTTCCACAACCGGCTGCGGTCTTCCGGGCGGGTGGCCCATTCGAAGTCCTGACCGCCGAGTTCGTGTGCAATCGCCTGGACCTGTTGCGACTGCTCCTTCACGCCCTCGCTGGAGCCCTGGAACTCGAAAAACAGGGTGGGCGCCTCGCGCAGTGTTGTCTTGCTGTGGGCGTTGATGGCGCCGATCATGTTGGCGGACAGGAATTCGCAACGCGCCACCGGGATGCCCATCTGTATGGTCTGGATCACGGCATTGACTGCATCGCTCACCTGCTCGAAGCAGCACACCGCCGCGGCGGCTGCTTCCGGCTCGGGGTAGAGGCGCACCGTCACTTCGGCGATGACGCACAGCGTGCCTTCCGAGCCCACAAACAGCCGGGTGAGGTCGTAGCCGGCCGAGGATTTGCGTGCCCGTGTGCCCGTGCGAACCACGCGACCAGCGGCGGTCACCACCGTCAGACCCAGCACGTTTTCGCGCATGGAGCCATAGCGCACGGCGTTGGTGCCGCTGGCTCGCGTGGCGGCCATGCCACCCAGAGAGGCATCGGCCCCTGGGTCGATGGGAAAGACCAGGCCGGTCTGTCGCAATGCGGTGTTGAGCTGGCGCCGCGTGACGCCAGCCTGCACCGTGGCGGTCATGTCCTCTGCGTGGATGGCGAGGACCTGGTTCATGCGCGAGAGATCGATGCTGATGCCCCCCTGGTGGGCCAACACATGGCCTTCCATCGACGAGCCGGCGCCGAACGGAATTACGGGCACGCCGTGGTTCGTGCAACTCCTGAGCGTGGCCACGATGTCGTCGGTGGACTCGGCGAACACCACCCCGTCGGGCGGCATGATGGGGTAGGCGGACTCGTCGCGACCGTGTTGTTCGCGCAGCGCCTGAGTGCGGGAAAAACGTTCGCCGAAGTGGGCTTGCAGCTCGGACACCAGTGTGTCTGGCAGGGGTGGGCGAACAGTGGAGAAATGGGCGGTCATGGTGTGTTTAGGAAAAAAAATGGGGCGCGGCGGGCACCGGAGGTTCGTAGGCCCGTATCGGCGGCAACACCCCCTCGAAGCGTTCGACCTGCACCACCGTGAGCTGCCCGGTGCAGCCCTGGCCGAGCGAGGAGGTGCCGACGTCGCGGGTGAGGACGTTGGGGTTGCCGTGCACACACATCATGCGGCCCTGGCCATCGTCCATGGGGTCGAACCAGGCACCGGTGGGCAACTGGACGACGTCCTCGCGCATGGTCTCGCACAGGCGCACCGCCGCCAGGCAGGCGCCCCGGTCGTTGAACAGCCGCACCACGTCGCCATCGGCGACGCCACGCGCCGCCGCCGCCCGGGGGTGCAGGGTGCAGACCTCGCGCCCATGGCGCTTGAGCGACTGGCTGTAGGCGCCAAAGTCGAGCTGGCTGTGCAGGCGGCCCACGGGCTGGTTGGCCACCAGGTAGAGCGGGT
>NZ_JASATI010000078.1:0-8158 GCF_038440225.1 Hydrogenophaga sp. OTU3427
TTCAGCTCCGGTTCAAAAATTGCCGAAATACAAACAACGGTATTCGTGGTGCCCTTGGCGGGAATCGGACCCGCGACCTCTCCCTTACCAAGGGAGTGCTCTACCACTGAGCCACAAGGGCAAAAAAAGCAGCCTGTCGACCGCTGATTTCTACAAAACAATGCTTCAGCAACATGACAGCACTGGAGCGGGAGACGGGAATCGAACCCGCGTCATCAGCTTGGAAGGCTGGGGTTCTACCATTGAACTACTCCCGCCAATCACCCGAACCCGGAACAACCCGGACACAGGCATCGCTTCCCAAAAACGCTCTAGCACCGACAAATCACTGGTGGAGGAGGCTGGATTCGAACCAGCGTACGCATAAGCGGGCAGATTTACAGTCTGCTGCCTTTAACCACTCGGCCACCCCTCCACGGCAAGCCATAGATTATGCCACGGTTTTCGGGCTTTCGGGCAACCACGCAACAGGAACGCCACCGGACTCGACCAGGAAGCGGTTGGCCTCGGCAAAATGCCCACAGCCAATGAACGGCAGCGGCGGGCGCAGCGCGGACAGCGGCGACGGGTGGTTGGCGCGCAACACCCGATGACGCGCGCCATCGATGCGTGCCGCCTTGGCCTGCGCATGGGCGCCCCACAGCAAAAACACCTTGGGCCGCTCATGGGCATTGAGCCGGTCGATCACGGCGTCGGTCAGCGCTTCCCAACCCAGCCCCGCGTGGCTGGCGGCCGCGCCGGCCTCCACGGTCAGGCAGGTGTTGAGCAGCAGCACCCCCTGGCGCGCCCACGCCACCAGCGAACCGTCGCGGGGCACGGGCCGTTCGGTGCCCCGGACCAGTTCCTTGTAGATGTTGCGCAAGGAGGGCGGCACCGCCACGCCCCGCGCCACCGAAAAGGCCAAGCCCTCGGCCTGCCCCGGGCCGTGGTACGGGTCCTGCCCCAAAATGACCACCCGCACGGCATCCAGCGGGGTGAGGGCCAGCGCCCGCAAGGGCTCGGGCGGGTACACCGTGGTGCCCGCGGCCAGGCGGGCCCGCAGCGCGTCGCCCAGGGCACGGCCGGTCTCGCTGGCGAAAAAGGCCTCGGTGGTGGGTGCCCAGTCGGGCGACACCGGCCATTGGTCGGGCGCCCAGGCGGTCAGGGCCGGGGTCGCGACCGCATCGGCTGCGAACAGGTCGACCTGCGCCACGCTCAGCCCGGCAGCTGGAACAGGGCACCCAGCGCCACGCCGGGATCGGGCGCGCGCATGAAGGCCTCGCCCACCAGGAAGGCGTGCACACCGGCGTCCCGCATGGTCTTGACGTCGGTCGCGCCCAGGATGCCAGACTCGGTCACCAGCAGGCGGTCGGCCGGCACGCGCGGCAGCAGGTCCAGCGTGTTGCTCAGCGACACCTCAAAGGTCCGCAGGTTGCGGTTGTTGACACCCAGCAGGCGGGTCTTGAGCCTGAGCGCGCGCTCCAGCTCGGTGTCGTCGTGCACCTCCACCAGCACCGCCATGCCCAGCGAGTGGGCCAGGGCTTCGAGTTCGGCCATCTGGGCATCGTCCAGGCAGGCGGCGATCAGCAGGATGCAGTCGGCGCCCATCACCCGCGCCTCGTAGACCTGGTAGGCATCGACCATGAAGTCCTTGCGCAGCACCGGCAGATCGCAGCTGGCGCGGGCCTGCTTGAGGTAGTCGGGGCTGCCCTGGAAAAAGTCGCGGTCGGTCAGCACCGACAGGCAGGCTGCGCCATGCTCGGCGTAGCTCTGGGCGATGTCGGCGGGGATGAAGTCCTCACGGATCACGCCCTTGCTGGGGCTGGCCTTCTTGATCTCGGCGATCACGGCGGCTTGGCCCTTGGCGATCTTGGCGCGCAGGGCGCCTTCGAAATCGCGCGTGAGCAGCCGGCTTTCGGCGTCGGCACGCACCATGTCCAGCGGCTTCTTGCGCTGGGCGGCGGCGATTTCGGCGCGCTTGACGGCCACGATCTGGTTCAGGATGTCGGTCATGGTGTGTGGGCCTGCTGCTTATGCCTTGAGGGCGTGGGTCTTGACGACCAGTTGGTCGAGCCGCGCTTTGGCCGCGCCCGTGTCGATGGCTGTGCGCGCCAGCGCGATGCCGGCGGGGACGTCCGCCGCTACGTTGGCCGCGTACAGCGCCACACCGGCGTTGAGCAACACGATGTCGCGCGCGGCTCCGGCCTCGCCCGCCAACACGCCCAGCAACATGTCGCGCGACTGCTCGGGCGAGTCGACCTTCAGGGCGCGGTTGCTGGCCATGGTCATGCCGAAATCTTCCGGGTGGATCTCGTACTCGCTGATCTCGCCGTTCTTGAGTTCACCGACCAGCGTGGCCGCACCCAGCGAGACCTCGTCCATGCCGTCGCGGCCGTAGACCACCACCGCGTGTTCGGCGCCCAGGCGCTGCATGGCGCGCACCTGTATGCCCACCAGGTCGGGGTGGAACACGCCCATCAGGATGTTGGGCGCGCTGGCCGGGTTGGTCAGCGGGCCCAGGATGTTGAAGATGGTCTTGATGCCCAGTTCGCGACGCACCGGCGCCACGTTTTTCATGGCCGGGTGGTGGTTGGGCGCGAACATGAAGCCGATGCCCACGGCCTCGATGCACTGCGCGATCGCCTCGGGCGAGAGGTTGATGTGCACGCCCAGGCTTTCCAGCACGTCGGCGCTGCCCGACTTGCTGGACACGCCCCGGTTGCCGTGTTTGCTGACCTTGGCCCCGGCAGCCGCCGCCACGAACATGGAGCAAGTCGAGATGTTGAAGGTGTGCGAACCATCGCCGCCGGTGCCCACGATGTCGACCAGATGGCGCTTGTCGGCCACATGCACCTGGGTGGCGAATTCGCGCATCACCTGGGCGGCGGCGGTGATCTCGCCGATGGTTTCCTTCTTCACGCGCAGGCCGGTGATCAGCGCGGCCATCATGACGGGCGAACATTCGCCGCTCATGATCAAGCGCATGATGTGCAGCATCTCGTCGTGGAAAATTTCGCGGTGCTCGATGGTGCGCTGTAGCGCTTCCTGGGGGGTGATGGGCATGGCGGTCTCCAGAAACAACAATGAATGGGATCAGGGCCGGCTGGACAAGGCCAGCTTCAGCCCAAAGGCGATGAACAGGGCGCCGGCCACGCGGTCCAGCACCGACAGGCCGCGCTGCACCACCGCTGCGCGGCGGGCCATCCAGGCGGCGGCCAGGGCCCAGCCCACGTTGACCGGGATGGCGTTGACGTTGAACAGCACGCCCAGCGCGAGGAAGACCCAGGTGGTGTGTTCGGTGCCCGGCGCAATGAACTGCGGCACGAAGGCCAGGAAAAACAGCGCCACCTTGGGGTTGAGCACATTGGTCCAGAAGCCGCCAGTGAACACGCGCCAGGGCTGGGCAGGCGCCACGGCATCGGTCGGGCGGTCAGCCGCCTTCGCCAGCGGGCTGCCGCCCGGCTTGGCGAACAGCAACTTGATGCCGACGTAGAACAGGTAGGCCGCGCCCAGCCACTTGAGCAGGTTGAAGGCCGTGGCCGACGCCGCCAGCAAGGCCCCCACGCCCAGGGCTGCGGCAACGATGTGCACAAAGCAGCCGGCCGTGATGCCCAGGCCCGCCACGATGCCGGCGCGCGCGCCGCTGCGCAGCGCGTGGGTCACGATGTAGAGCACGTCCGGCCCCGGGGTCAGGTTGAGCAACCAGCCCGCGGCGATGAACAGCATCAGTTGGTGCGCGTCGGGCATGGTGGGCTCCGGGTGGGCCAGACTCAGTAGACGGCGGTGCCGCGGGTGTGGCCGGCGGCCGTGGCGGCGGGCATTGCAGCGAAGTAGCCGCGGACACAGGCCAGGGCGTGGTCCACGCCCGCCACGTCCACATCGAGGTGGGTGACGAAGCGCAGGCCGATCAAGCCGGTGGCCAGCACGCCATGGTCCTTGAGGTGGGCCAGCAACGCCGGGCCACGGCCGTCGGCCACGTCGACGAAGACGATGTTGGTCTGGACCGAACGCACGCTCAAGCCCGCGATGCCGGCCAGCCCCTGGGCCAGCCGTTGCGCCAGCGCATGGTCGTCGGACAGGCGGTCCACATGGTGGTCCAGCGCGTGGTGCGCCGCCGCCGCCAGCAGGCCAGCCTGGCGCAGGCCACCGCCGGCCATCTTGCGCACGCGCAGGGCACGGGCGATCAGCTCGCGCGAGCCGCACAGGGCCGATCCCACGGGCGCGCCCAGGCCCTTGCTGAAACACACCGACAAGCTGTCAAAGTGATCGGCGATCTGGCGCACGCGGGCCAGCGCCGACTGCCCCGGTGCCGCGGTCGCCACGGCGGCATTGAAGACACGCGCGCCGTCCAGGTGGGTGGCCAGACCGTGCTCGCGCGCGAGCTGGGTGGCGCCGGCCAGGTAGCTGTCGGGCATGGGATGGCCGTTCCAGGTGTTCTCCAGGCACAGCAGGCGGGTCTGGGCGAAGTGCGGGTCGTCGGGCTTGATGGCGGCGGCGATGTCGGCCAGCGACATCTGCCCACCGGCGTCCTGCGCCAGCGGCTGCGGCTGCACGCTGCCGAACACCGCCGCGCCGCCGCCCTCGTAGCGGTAGGTGTGGGCCAGCTGGCCGACGATGTACTCGTCGCCCCGGCCGCAGTGGGCCAGGATGCCGCACAGGTTGCTCTGGGTGCCCGAGGGCATGAAGAGCGCCGCTTCCTTGCCGGTGATGGCAGCGATGCGCGCCTGCAACGCGTTGACCGTGGGGTCGTCGCCGAACACGTCGTCACCCAGCGGCGCCGCCATCATGGCCTCGCGCATGGCCGCGGTCGGCTGGGTGACGGTGTCGCTGCGCAGATCGACGGTGGGTTTCATCAACGCTCCAGGAAGTTTTTCAGCATGGCGTGACCGTGCTCGGTGAGGATGGACTCGGGGTGGAACTGCACGCCCTCGATGTCGAGTTCGGTGTGGCGCACGCCCATGATCTCGCCATCGTCGGTCCAGGCCGTGACCTTGAGCACATCAGGGCAGCTGTCACGCCGGATCGCCAGCGAGTGGTAGCGGTTGACGGTGAACTGCTCCGGCAAACCCGCGAACACACCCTCCTGTGTGGTGGTGATGACGCTGGTCTTGCCGTGCATGAGCTGCTGCGCACGCACGATGTCGCCGCCGAAGGCCGCGCCAATGCTCTGGTGGCCCAGGCACACGCCCAGGATGGGCAACTGGCCGGCGAAATGCCGGATGGCGGCCACCGAAATGCCGGCCTCGGCCGGCGAGCAGGGGCCGGGCGAGATCACCAGCCGGTCGGGCGCGCGCTGGGCGATGCCTTCGAGCGTGATCTCGTCGTTGCGGAACACCTCGACCTCGGCGCCCAGTTCTCCGAAGTACTGGACGATGTTGAAGGTGAACGAGTCGTAGTTGTCGACCATCAGGAGTTTGATCTTCTTCGCCATGGCCGTCACTCCAGTCCTTCTTCCACCAGTTCCGCCGCCCGCAGCAAGGCGCGCGCCTTGTGTTCGGTCTCCCTCCACTCCATCTCGGGCACCGAGTCGGCCACCACGCCGGCCGCCGCCTGCACGTACAACATCTGGTCCTTGACGATGCCGGTGCGGATGGCGATGGCCACGTCCATGTCGCCGGCGTAGCTCAGGTAGCCACAGGCGCCGCCGTAGAGGCCACGCTTGCTGGGCTCCAGCTGGTCGATCAGCTCCATGGCGTGCACCTTGGGCGCGCCGGTCAGCGTGCCGGCCGGGAAGGTGGCCTTGAGCACGTCCATGCTGGTCATGCCTTCGTTGAGGATGCCCTCGACGTTGCTCACCAGGTGCATCACGTGGCTGTAGCGCTCCACCGCGAAGGCCTCGGTCACCTTGACGCTGCCGATCTGCGCGATGCGGCCGATGTCGTTGCGCGCCAGGTCGATCAGCATCACGTGTTCGGCGCGCTCCTTGGGGTCGTTCACCAGCTCGATTTCGGTCGCCTTGTCCAGCTCGGGCGTGGCGCCACGCGGGCGGGTGCCGGCCAGCGGGCGGATGGTGACCTTCTGGCCCTCGGGCTTGTTCTCCTGCCGCACCAGGATCTCGGGCGAGGCCCCCACCACGTGGAAATCCCCGAAGTGGTAGTAGTACATGTAGGGCGAGGGGTTGAGCGAGCGCAGCGCGCGGTACAAGCTCAGCGGGCTTTCGGTGTAGCGCTTCTTCAGGCGCTGGCCCACCTGCACCTGCATGAAGTCGCCAGCGGCGATCAGCTCCTTGGAGCGGTCCACCGCCTTGAGGTAGTCGGCCTTGGCGAACTCGCGCTCCACCGGGTAGCCCTGCGTGGCCTTGACCTGGGGCGCGCTGACCGAGTACTTGAGCTGCTCTTTCAGCTCGCGCAGGCGCTTCTTGGCGTTGGCGTAGGCCTCGGGCTGGGCGGGATCGGCGTAGACGATCAGGTAGAGCTTTCCCGACAGGTTGTCGATGACGGCCAGCTCCTCGCACTGCAGCAGCAGGATGTCGGGGCAGCCCAGGGTGTCCGGCGGGCAGCTGTGGGCCAACTTCTTCTCGATGTAGCGCACGGCGTCGTAGCCGAAGTAGCCGGCCAGGCCACCGCAGAAACGCGGCAGGCCGGGGCGCAGCGCCACCTTGAAGCGCTGCTGGTAGGCGGCGATGAAGTCCAGCGGATTGCCCGGCGCGGTTTCCACCACCTGGCCATCACGCACCACCTCGGTCTTGGCGGCATCGCCAAAACCGCTGGCGCGCAACAGGGTGCGCGCCGGCAGGCCGATGAAGCTGTAGCGGCCGAAGCGCTCGCCGCCGACCACCGATTCGAGCAGGAAGCTGTACTTGCCGCCGTCCTTGGAGAAGGCCAGCTTGAGGTAGAGCGAGAGCGGGGTTTCGAGGTCCGCAAAGGCCTCGGCCATGAGCGGAATGCGGTTGTAGCCTTGCTGTGCCAGGCTCTTGAATTCGAGTTCGGTGATCACGGGTTGAGCCTCCTGCAGCTCAGGCCCTGCGCGGCAGGGCGTTCATTCGATCCGGGTGCACCCGAGGCGGGGTGCGCGAGAGCGCGGGCGGCATCACGGCGCCGCGCCGGCTGGGAAAAACGCGAACGATTTATGGCTTGCGCCAAGGCCAGGCTCCCCGGCTCCCTAGCGGGGCCCGGCAGACGGCGACGTTGCTGCGTGGAATGAACATGCGCGCAAGTGTAGCAAAGCCCGGACGGGCTTCGGAACAGGGCGAGCCAGAAGCGGGCCCCGGGCTCACCGGTTCTTGAACAGCGCGGCCACCAGGTCGGACTGCGTCACCATGCCGACCACCCGGTGCCGCTCGTCCACCACCGGCATGTGGTGCAGGCCGCCGTCGGAGAAACCCGTCACCAGGTCGGCCATGGCCTGCCCGGGGCGGGCCGTGATCACCCGCCGCGACATGATCTCGTGCACGCGGCGCGCGGTGCTCAGCAGCGGCGGCCGCTGCGGCACCGGCGCGCTCTGGCCAATGAAGAAGTCGTGCAGCGAGACGATGCCCACCAGCCGGCCGTCGGCCTCGGTCACCGGCAGCGCCTTGACCTTGTGGCTGGCCAGGCGCCGCCAGGCTTCGTCGACCCGGTCGTCGGGCCCGATGCAGACCACGTCGCGCGACATGATGTGCTCGCACAACACGCCCGCCCAGTGCCGGCGCTGGGCGTGGAGCTGCGCGCGGACCAGGATCTCTTCCAGGTCCTCGCGGTCGATGTCCAACACCTCGCCGTAGGACGCCAGCGCGGCGTCCAGGTCCTCGGGCCGCACCCCGGTGCGGTGGGTGGGCAGCGGATCGCTGGTGCGATGGGGCTGCGGCGCGCCGTGGTGGGGGTAGCGCCGGCCGGTGATGTTGTTGAACAGCAAGGCCAGCAGCAGCATGCCCAAGGAATTGACCAGCACCGGACCGAACGCAAAGCCGAGGTCCAGCCGGTGCACGGCGGGGCCGCCCAGCACGGCCGTCAGCGCCATGGCGCCACCCGGCGGGTGCAGGCAGCGCAAGGCCACCATGGCACCCACGGCCAGGGCACCCGCCAGCGCCGCCACCGGGCCGCTGTCCCCCAGCCAGCGGAAGACCAGCACACCGACCAGGGCCGACACCAGGTTGCCGCCCAGCACCGCCCAGGGCTGGGCCAGCGGGCTGGCCGGCAACAGGAACAGCAGCACGGCCGAGGGGGCGCGGGGGGGGGGGGGGCCCCCGGGGGGGGGCCCC
>NZ_JASATI010000079.1:0-7921 GCF_038440225.1 Hydrogenophaga sp. OTU3427
GGGGGGGGGGGGGGGGGGGGGGGGGGGGGGGGGCCCCCCCGGCCACGCCGAGGTCTTGGGTCTGAAGGTCAACATCGCCGTGGTGGACACCGGCGGCAACCTGGCGGGCTTTCTGCGCATGCCCGGTGCCTTTTTGCACTCGATCGACATCGCCATCGACAAGGCCTACACGGCTGCCGGCTTCGGCTTGTCCACGGCCGCCTGGAGCGAGGCTCTCGCAAGCCACTCCAGCGCGGTGCGCGACGGCCTGCCGCGCCGGCCGCGCATGGTGTGTTTTGGCGGTGGCCTGCCACTGAACCACCAGGGCCAGCTCATCGGTGGCATCGGGGTATCGGGTGGGTCCGAACAGCAGGACGAGGCCTGTGCGCGCGCGGGCATGCGGGCCATGGGCCTGGTGCCTTGATCGCGCTTGTTTTCCCTTTCACATTTGAACGACATGAAAGACATCCTCAACTTCATCAACGGGGCCTACGTGGGCAATGCCAGTGGCAAGACCTACGAAAAGCGCAACCCCGTGGACAACTCGCTGATCGGCATGGTCCACGAGGCCGGCAAGCCGGAGGTCGACGCCGCGGTCGCCGCGGCGCGCGCCGCGCTGCACGGCCCCTGGGGCAAGCTCTCGGTCGTCGAGCGCTGCGCGATGCTCGATGGCCTGGTGGCCGAGATCAACCGCCGCTTCGACGACTTCCTGCAGGCCGAGATCGCCGACACCGGCAAGCCCGCGCACCTGGCATCGCACGTGGACATCCCGCGCGGCGCGGCCAACTTCCAGGTCTTCACCGACACCATCAAGAACGCCTCGACCGAGTCGTTCGAGATGCGCACCCCCGACGGCAAGACCGCGCGCAGCTACGGCGTGCGCACGCCGCGCGGCGTGATCGCGATCATCTGCCCCTGGAACCTGCCGCTGCTGCTGATGACCTGGAAGGCCGGCCCGGCGCTGGCCTGCGGCAACACGGTGGTCGTCAAGCCCTCCGAGGCCACGCCGAGCACGGCCACGCTGTTGGGCGAGGTGATGAACAAGGTCGGCGTGCCCAAGGGCGTGTACAACGTCGTCAACGGCTTCGGCGTCGAATCGGCCGGCGCGTTCCTGACCTCGCACCCGGACGTCAACGGCATCACCTTCACCGGCGAGACCAAGACCGGCACGGCCATCATGAAGGCCGGCGCCGACGGCATCCGCCCGGTCTCGCTCGAGCTCGGCGGCAAGAACGCCGCGCTGGTGTTCGCCGACTGCGACTTCGACAACGCGGTGGCCACCGTCACCCGCTCGTGCTTCGAGAACGCCGGCCAGGTCTGCCTGGGCACCGAGCGTGTCTACGTGCAGCGGCCGATCTTCGACAAGTTCGTGCAGGCGCTGAAGGTGCAGGCCGAGAACATGAAGCCCGGCCGCCCGTTCGACAAGGACACCAAGATCGGCCCGCTGGTCAGCAAGATCCACCAGAAGAAGGTGCTCGGCCTGTACCAAAAGGCCAAGGACGAAGGCGCGACGATCGTGACTGGTGGCGGCATCCCCGACATGCCCGCCGACCTGAAGGACGGCTGCTGGGTGCAGCCGACCATCTGGACCGGCCTGCCCGAGACGGCCACGGTGGTCACCGAAGAGATCTTCGGCCCCTGCTGCCACATCCAGCCCTTCGACACCGAAGAGGAAGTGCTGAACATGGTCAACGCCAACCGTTACGGCCTGGCCACCTCCATCCACACGCAGGACATCAGCCGGGCCATGCGCCTGGCCGCGGCGATCGAGGTCGGCCTGTGCTGGGTCAACAGCTGGTTCCTGCGCGACCTGCGCACCTCGTTCGGCGGCTCCAAGCAGTCCGGCATCGGCCGTGAAGGCGGTGTGCACTCGCTGGAGTTCTACACCGAGTTGCGCAACGTGATGGTCAAGTACTGAAACCGGATCCCACCCATGGACGCACAAAAAATACAAGCCTACGGCGACGAGCTTCACCACGCGCTGGTCACCTGCCAGGCGGTGGCGCCGCTGACCGACCGGGAACCCGGCATCACCATCGAAGACGCCTACCGCATCCAGTTGCGCATGGTCCAGCGCCGGCTCGATGCCGGCGAGACGGTGGTGGGCAAGAAGATCGGCGTGACCAGCAAGATCGTCATGCAGATGCTGAACGTCGACCAGCCCGATTTCGGGCAGATCACCTCGGGCATGGTCTACAACGAGGGCGAAGCGCTGCCCGTGGCCGGCATGATCGCGCCCAAGGCCGAGGCCGAGGTGGCCTTCATGCTCAAGCGCGACCTCATGGGTCCGGGCGTGACGGCCGCCGACGTGCTACGCGCCACCGAGTGTGTGATGCCCTGCTTCGAGATCGTCGACTCGCGCATCCGCGACTGGAAGATCAAGATCCAGGACACCGTGGCCGACAACGCCTCCTGCGGCGTCTTGACCCTGGGCGGCCAGCGACGCAGCCCACGCGACCTGGACCTTGCCCTGGCGGGCATGGTGCTGGAGAAAAACGGCGAACTCGTTAGCACTGCCACCGGCGCGGCGGTGCAGGGCTCCCCTGTGAACGCGGTGGCCTGGCTGGCCAACACGCTGGGCCGCCTGGGCATAAGCCTCAAGGCCGGCGACGTGATCCTTTCGGGCTCGCAGTCGCCGCTGGTACCGGTCCAGGTGGGCGACAGCCTGGTCTGCAGCGTGGGTGGCCTGGGTGCCACCTCGGTTCGTTTCATCTGACAGGAATTCCCCATGAAGCTTGACAAGGCCACCATCGCGGCATTGGCCGAACACCTCGAAAACGCCGAGCTGCAGGCGCGCGACGTCACCAAGATCACCGACGAGCACCCCCACATGGATTGGGACGACGCCTACGCCATCCAGGACGAGATCCGCCGCCGCAAGGAAAGCCGGGGCCACCGCATTGTCGGTCTCAAGGCAGGTCTGACCTCGTTCGCCAAGATGAAGCAGATGGGTGTCGAAAACCCGGTGTTCGGTTTCGTGGCCGACTACATGGACCGGCCCGACGGCGGCGACATCCGCACCAGCGAACTGATCCATCCCAAGGTCGAGGCCGAGATCTGCGTGGTCACCAAGGCCGATCTGAGCGGACCCGGGTGCCACCTCGGCAAGGTGATGGCCGCGGTGGACTTCGTGCTGCCGGCGGTCGAGATCATCGACTCGCGCTACCGCGACTTCAAGTTCGATCTCAAGAGCGTGATCGCGGACAACACCTCGGCCTCGCGGTTTGTCATCGGTGGGCGCTCGCGCGACCTGCAGGACCTGGACCTGCGCACGCTGGGTGTGGTGCTTGAGAAGAACGGCGAGGTGGTCAGCATGGCGGCGGGTGCGGCGGTGCTGGGCCACCCGCTGGCGGCGGTGGCCATGCTGGCCAACCACCTGGGCGCGCGCGGCCAGGTGTTGCCGGCCGGAAGTTTCATCATGACTGGCGGGGTCACAGAGGCGATCTCGGTGGCGGCGGGCGACAGCGTGTCGGTGCGCTTCCAGGACCTGGGCACCGTGTCCATGCGTTTCGTCTGAGGAAGGCCCCACATGCCATTTGCCCAGATCTACATGCTCGAAGGACGCACCGATGAGCAAAAGCGCGCTGTGATCGAAAAGGTCACCCAGGCGCTGGTCGAAGCCATCGACGCCCCGCGGCAGAACGTGCGGGTGTGGATACACGACGTGCCCAAGGAAAACTGGGGCATCGCCGGCACCTCGGCCAAAGACCTCGGGCGCTGAGCGTCCATTCCCCCCGACACATTCCCCCGACACATCGGCGGGCGCCCGCGCCTGTGCCGCGCCGAATTCAACCAAGGAAAAAGCACATGTCATCCAAGCCGGAGGCCCCGACGCCGTTCACGCAGGAAAGCGGCACCATCCATGTGGGCGGCATAGACGCGCTGGTGCGCCTGACGCTGGACCAGGTGCGCACCGACGCCCGCCGGGGTCTGAAGACCGGCATGTTCATCTCGGGCTACCGGGGTTCGCCGGTGGGCATGCTGGACGCCGCGCTGATCAAGCAGCAAAAGGCGCTGCTGGCGCACCACATCCACTTTGTCGACGGCTTGAACGAAGACCTGGCCGCCACCGCCGTGTGGGGCACGCAGATGCTGCACACCGTGGGCCGGCAGAAGTTCGACGGCGTCACCGGCCTGTGGTACGGCAAGGCCCCGGGCGTGGACCGCAGCGGCGACGCCTTGAAGCACGCCAACTACACCGGCATAGGCAAGAACGGCGGCGTGCTCGCCGTGGTCGGCGACGACCCCAGCTGCAAGTCCTCGTCCCTGGCCAGCCAGTCCGAGCCCATGCTCTACCACGTCGGCATGCCCTCCCTGTACCCAGCCAACGTGCAGGAGATCCTGGACCTGGGCCTGCACGGCTACCAGATGTCGCGCCTGTCGGGCCTGTGGGTGGGTATGAAGATCGTCACCAACGTCGCTGACGGCAACGGCAGCGCGGTGGTCGACCCCGAGCGGCTGGACTTCGTCACCCCCGACCTCGAATTCGACGGGGTGCCCTTCAGCCCGCGCATGAACCTGGGCATGAACGTGCGCGTCGAGGCGCTGGAGATGGAGCAGTCGCTGTACACGCGCCGCCTGGAAGTGGCCAAGCGCTACGTCCGCGCCAACAAGCTCAACAACGTCGTCTTCCCCAACCGCGACGCCTGGCTGGGCATCCTCACCGCCGGCAAGAGCTACAACGACCTGCGCCAGGCCTTCTTCGAGCTCGGGCTGGACGACGCCGCGCTCCAGCGCCACGGCATCCGCATCCTCAAGATGGGCATGCTCTTCCCCATGGAGCCCACCGTGGTGCGCGAATTCGCGGAAGGCCTGGAAGAGATCTTCGTCATCGAAGAGAAACGCCCCTTCCTGGAAATGTTCGCCAAGCAGGTGCTGTATGGACGGGCCAACGCACCGCGCATCGTGGGCAAGTTCGACGAGGAAGACAAGGAGCTGCTGCCGCACTACGGCGAGTTCGAGGCCGACACCATCGGCCGCGCCCTGATCCAGCGCCTGTCGCGCAAGACCCGCATCGAGTCGGCCGACGCCTGGCTGGCCCGCCTGAACGACATCCACGGCCGCAAGAAGCTGCCCACGGCGGCGCGCACCGCCTGGTACTGCTCGGGCTGCCCGCACAACAGCTCCACCGTGGCGCCCGAGGGCAGCATCGTCTCTGCCGGCATCGGCTGCCACACCATGGCCATGTGGATGGACCGGGGCGTGGTCATGGGCACTCACATGGGGGCCGAGGGCGCGCAGTGGATAGGCATGGCGCCGTTCACCGACACCCCGCACATCTTCCAGAACATGGGCGACGGCACCTACGCCCACTCCGGCAGCCTGGCCATCCGCTACGCCGCGGCCAACAACGCCCGCATCACCTTCAAGCTGCTGCGCAATGCCCACACCTCCATGACTGGTGGACAAGCCATCATGGGTGCGCACCCGGTGGCGCAGATGGTGGCCGACCTGCTGGCCAACGGCGTGAAGAAGGTGATCGTCACCACCGACGAGCCCGGCAACTACCAGGGCACCAGCCTGCCCGGCGGCACCGAGGTCTGGCACCGCGACCGCCTGGACGAAGCGCAGCGGCTGCTGGCCGCCGTCGAGGGCACCACCGTGCTGCTGCACGACCAGGAGTGTGCGGCCGAACTGCGCCGCGCCCGCAGCCGCGGCAAGGCCGAGGAGCCCACCGAGGTGGTGGTCATCAACGAACGCGTGTGCGAAGGCTGTGGCGACTGCGGCGTCAAGTCCAACTGCATGAGCGTGGAGCCGGTGGCCACCGAGTTCGGTCGAAAGACCCGCATCCAGCAGTCTTCGTGCAACAAGGACTTCAGCTGCGTCAAGGGCTTTTGCCCCTCCTTCCTGACCGTGACACCCAAGGCCGCGCCGCTCGAGGGCGACGGCAAGAAGAAAAAGAAGGGTCGCATCCCGGCGCTGACGCAGGATCTTCCGGCACCGGTGGCCAAGATCGACGGCAGTTTTGGTTTCAGCGCCCACGTGATGGGCATCGGCGGCACCGGCTCGGTCACCGTGGCCGGCACCATCGCCAATGCCGCACGCCTCGAAGGCATGCACGTCGTCGGCCTGGACCAGACCGGCCTGGCGCAAAAGGGCGGGGCGGTGATCTCCGACATCAAGGTCACCCGCGCGCCGTTCAAGGGCGCCAACAAGATCTCCGATGGCCGCGCCGACCTCTACCTGGGCTTTGACATCCTCAACGCCACCGATGCCAAGAACCTGGACAAATGCCACCCGGAACGCACCATCGCGGTGGTCTCGACCACCGCCACGCCCACCGGCCAGATGGTGGCCAAGCGCCAGGTGCTGTTCCCCGCGGTGCGCCCGCTCACCGCCGGCATCGACCGCGTCACCCGCAGCGCCGACAACGTCTTTCTCGACGGCCAGGCGCTGGCCGAGGGCCTGTTCGGTGACAGCATGGCGACCAACCTGTTCATGGTCGGCGTGGCCTTCCAGGCCGGCACGCTGCCGCTGCAGGCCGAATCGCTGGAGACCGCCATCCGCCAGGCGGGCGTGGGGGTGGAGCAGGGCATCGCTGCCTTCCGCTGGGGCCGCATGGCGGTGGTGGACCGGGCCTTCGTCGAAGCCCAGGCCATCGAGTCGGCCAAACGCTCGGGCGAGCAAGCCGCGCCGGTGGCCGAGCGCAAGCCCAGCGCCGCCGTCCAGGCGCTGATCGCCTCCATCGGCGGCAGCGCCGAGGTACAGCGCCTGGCACGCATCCGCGTGCTGGACCTGATCGACTACCAGGACGAAGCCTACGCGCGCCGCTACGCCCAGGCCCTGGGCCGCGTGGTGGTGGCCGAGCAGCGCCTGGGCGCGCAGGACACCCTGGCCCAGGCGGTGGCCCGCTACCTCCACAAGCTCATGGCCTACAAGGACGAGTACGAGGTTGCGCGCCTGCACACCGACCCGGCCTTCACCGCCCGGCTGCAAGCGCAGTTCCCGCACGGCTACGAGGTGCGCTACCACCTCGCGCCGCCGACGATCTCGAAGAGGGACCCGGTCACCGGCCACCTGATCAAGCAGCAGTTCGGTCCATGGATGCGCAGCGCCTTCGCTTGGCTGACCAAGTTCAAGGGCCTGCGCGGCGGGGCGTTGGACCTGTTCGGCAAGACCGAGGAGCGCCAGGCCGAACGCCGCTGGGTGGACGACTACCTGCAGCTGCTCGACGAGATCTGTCGCGCCCTCAACGGCCACAACCACGCCGCCGCCGTGGCGCTGGCCAGCGTGCCCGACGAAATCCGAGGCTATGGCCACGTCAAGGAAGCGGCCCTGGTGCAGGCACAGGCCCTCAAGGCGGAGCGCCTGCTGGCCTTTCGCAACCCGCAACTGGCCCCTCAGCCGGCCCCGCAACTGGCCCAGACCGAACTCACGCAGGTGGCCTGAAGCCGCTCCTGTCCACCCGCACCCCGCACAGACGAGGATCCCCATGAACGCCCTCAACGGCCACGACTTCGAAGACCTGGAGGTGGGCATGAGCGCCACCTTCGCCAAGACCATCACCGAGGCGGACATCGTGCTCTTCGCCGGTGTCTCGGGCGACAACAACGCCATGCACACCAACGAGGAGTTCGCCAAGACGACGCCCTTCGCCGGGCGCATCGCCCACGGCATGCTCAGCGCCAGCGTGATCAGCGCGGCCATCGCCGGGCGCCTGCCGGGGCCGGGCACGGTCTACCTGTCGCAGCAGCTGCGCTTCAAGGCGCCGGTGCGCCCGGGCGACACGGTGCATGCCCACGTGGTGGTCAAGGAACTCCTGCCCGAGCGCCGGCGGGTGGTGCTGCAAACCACCTGCGCCGTGCGCGACCAGGTGGTCATCGAGGGCGAGGCCCTGGTCATGCCCACCTCCCGCCAGCCGCGTTGAGTGTGATCGACCTGGAGCGACCCATGGACCGCGCCTTCGACACCATTCAGGTCCGCACGGAAGGCCGTGTCGGCG
>NZ_JASATI010000080.1:0-7649 GCF_038440225.1 Hydrogenophaga sp. OTU3427
CGTCGAAAAACGCGCCCCGGCTTTCAAACACACCTGAAATTACGCTATAATCTAGGGCTTCGGCGCTTTAGCTCAGTCGGTTAGAGCGATGGAATCATAATCCACAGGTCCGCGGTTCGAATCCGTGAAGCGCCACCATACAATAGCCCGCAGTGTTCGCACTGCGGGCTTTTTCTTTGCCCGGGCTGAGCGTGTAGCAAGGTCGTGCGCAGCTTCTATTGCAATTTTGGGCACAGACACCTGAGACGCTGCCGCGACGGTGCGAGGCAACGCTGTTGGAATCGGCGTTGCGGCACGGCAGTCACACCAGGCACAGGGTGTGCCGATAGCAGGTTACACGGCGGCGTGTGGGACACCTTGTTGTATCGTGGACTACAAAACTGCCACCGGTGCCACGATGCTTCAAAAAATCAGCTATCCGCAGCTCAACAGCCGTCAGCAAGAAAACTACAACTTCCAGAAAGTGTCGGCATGCCTCGCCGACTATGGATTCAATTGCCTGCGCCTGACCGACGACTGGCACGGGGCGGACTTCCTGGCGTGCCACATCGATGGAGAAACCTTTCTGAAGGTTCAGCTCAAAGGGCGCCTGACGGTCGACAAGAAATACATGGGCAAGAACATCTACATTGCCTTCAGCGATGGCCGGACTTGGTATCTCTATCCGCACGACCCCGTGGTCAAACATCTGTTTGAGGCGGGACTGGTCAAAGGCTCCCGTTCCTGGGAGGACGAGGGCCACTATAGCTGGCCCAGTCTGTCGCAAGCGGTTGTCTCGGTCATTGGCAGGTATGCGCTGGGTTGATTGAGGAAACAGCCCACGCAATCTCGCAGATCGCCACTGTCTGCCACTGGAGATGTCGGTTTACACGACGCTGGAGGTTACGGTTACGGGCACGCTGCCGGCTGCGATGGTGGAATCAGGTTACACGACAGTGGCCGTTACGGCTGAGTAACGCTGTCGCGCTGAGGAACCGTCTATCGGTCGCGCCGTAGACGAACGGTAGCTATTTGCTACAATCGTTACCAAATCACTGGCACACCCGCTCGAAAGACGGGGTCGCAAAGCCTCCGGTCTTCCGTTCCCCAACAAGGGAATCACGATAGCGGGGTTGCCTTCAGTTCCACTCGTTCGGCTTGGCCCGCATGTGTGGGCTGTTGCTGCAAGCCTGGCACCAAGCGTGCCACTTCGCTTGGCTTTGCCCCCTACTCTCAGTTGTTGTGTCGATGGTTCTTTGAAATTTTTTGGCCTGCTTGAATTTGGGCGGCCAACATAATCACTCAATTGATCATGAAACACCCCCCACACCAACTCGTCGCACTTGCCTGCTTTGCTTTGCTGGCTACTGGATGCGCAACTCCATCCAACAACGCCGACATTACCCATAATAGCGCCATTGCTTTGGGCCACAAAGCTATTCGAGAGTCTGTGCCAATCGCAGGACTTCCAGCGCATGCCTTCATGGGTGCCAATATTCAAGAAAAAGGATCTTATAGAGTTAGCTCCAACGGATTTTGCCCAGTAGACAACCCAACGCGGGTAGCCAAATCCTTTATTGAGAGATGCGAATCCCAGGGAGCATCCATTAATAATGGATTTTGTCAAGCCTCCGAGAATTCGGATGACGTTTTATTTATGGCAAAACTCACCCGCCGAGGCAATTCGGACTGCTGGACATTGGCGGTGGCCGAGCCGGTCGGCAGTATACACTCCAACGAATACCGAAATTACCTACTCGGACAAGGATACGTGCCGAAAGCACAGCGTGATGAACTTCTAAAGGCCAAGCAGGACCAAGAGCGCAAGAGAATTGAAGATCAAGCCAAAAGGAAAATCGAAAACGATCGAAAGGAGCAAGAGCGCCTTGCCATAGAGCTTCCAAAAATGAAAATGAGAGGCGCTCGAGTCTGTAAAAATGTTGGGGACAGCACTTATATTGGCTATGTTGAGGACTTCACCGATGACAAGCTCAGAGTCTTAATACAGGATGGCTTTCTCACACTTAGCCCATACATAAAATCCAAGGTAGATGCCGGCACAATTTGGTGGGACCAATATATTGTCTGGCGTCTTTGCTGAAGACGAGCCGCACCTTTAGGGAAGGTCTGCAAAACCCCAGCGCCTGTGGCCCTATGTGAGACAGTGAAGGCATGAAACAGATGAGCCTGGGCGAGAGCGGATCCGAGCGCAAGACCAAGAGGACGCGCAAGCGCGAGTTCCTCGATGAGATGAACCTGGTGGTGCCCTGGGCCGAGCTGGTGTCGTTGATCACACCGCACGCACCCGCTGCAGGCGTCAAGGGTGGGCGCCCACCGTTTGCCGTCGAAACCATGCTGCGCATTCACTTCATCCAGTGGTTCAACCTCTCGGACCCGACGATGGAAGAGGCGTTGTACAATCCACCGTCCCAGGCGGTGCAACCTGGGTTTCAACCTGTTGATTTTGTTGGCGATTTTCTGGGGAGCTTGGTCTCCCTGAAGCGCCACCATACAGAAGCCCGCAATGTTCGCACTGCGGGCTTTTTCTTTGCCCCTGCGGTACCTGTGACCTGCAAGGTCAACACCACCTGCCCTGAACCATCCAGCATCACGCCACCGCGCGGATATGCCCACCGATCAACAGAGCCAGGTCGGCGGGATGGGTCGCGATCATGAAGTGGTTGGCGCCATCCAGCATGTGCAGGTGGGCCGCCGGCAACTGGTCGACGAGCAGCTGGTTGCAGCGCCGCATGGCCGCATGGCTGGCGCCGCCGCACACCACCAGGGTGGGCACCGCCAGGCGGGCGAATGTGTGCGGGGTGACGTGCGTGGCGTACGCGGTTTGCCAGTCCAGGATGTTGGTGGGCGTGTGGCCCATCACCTTGTCCTGCAAGGCCGGCGGGTACGCATCAAAGGTGCCGGCTCCGCCGTAGAAGTCGATCACGTGGCGCACGGCCTGGCGATCGCCGCCCTGCCAGTCCTCCATGTAGCGGGCGGTCATGGCATCGACCTGCTGCTTCAATGGGCCGTCGGCTTCCGAAGCCAGCAGATGGAACTGGGTGGGCTCCAGCAGCGTCAGGCTCAGCAAGCTGGGTGATCGGCACACGGCCCAATGCAGGGCGACGTAAGCGCCGAAAGAATGCGCAACCAGGTGCGCGGGCGCATCGACCCGCGCCAGGACGGCATCGAGCACGTCCATCTCGTCCTCGATGTGTTGGCCCCCGGGCTGACGCCGCTCCTGCGTCTGTCCGTAGCCAGACAAGCTGGTGGCGATCACGCGGTGGCCTTGCGCCAGCGGCGTGCTGATGTGGCGCCACGACGCCCCGGTGGAAAACGACCCGGGCACAAACACAATGGGGACGCCCGCCCCACTTTCCTGGTATTCGACCGTGCCCCGGGGATCGGCTTGCTGGGATGCGGTGGCACCAAGGGGGTTCATGGCCGGCTCCAGATGGGTTGCTGACGTGGGCGTATTGTGGCCGCGCTCATGCAGAATCGCTCTCTTTTCGAAAGAGCCCGCATGCCGAAAGTCGCGTTGAAATCGCTGTTGCTGGCAACCCTCCTGGCAACCACCTGCCAGTTGCACGCCCAACCCTCCACGGCCCTGGGCGACCCGGGCTGCGGCGAGTGGTTCGTGTTGCCCAACGCCACCAAGAAGCTGTGGCTGCTGGGCTTCCTGTCGGGCATGAATGTCGCCGCCGACCGCCAAGGCCCCAAGCCCCGGGACTCGCTCGCCATGCTCCCGTCCGCCAGCCAGGCCTTTCTGTGGGTGGACAACCATTGCCGGGCCAACCCCAAGAGCACGGTGGAAACCGCCGCCGTCGCGCTGTTCGACGACCTGGGAAGGAAAAACAAACGGTAACGGTTGGCCTCCAGCGCGCCCATGGTCGGCGCTACGCTCATAAGTAGCTTCCACAGCCACACGGGCCACGGCTTTGCACGACACTGGCGGAGCCAACCCAACGTCCCGTTTGTCCGTCACACTTGCCGGAGCCAAAGGGGTCTATCGTTGGCTTGATCGACCAACCCTGGAGACAACATGTACAAAAAACTCTTCGTTCCCGTCGATGGCTCCGAACTGTCCCACCGGGCCATGGACGGCAGCATTGCGCTGGCCAAACAGCTGGGCGCCGCCATCAACGGCTTTGTCGTCGAACCCGATCTGCCGCTGTCGGTCGTCACGCCCGACGCCCACGCCTCCACCGAACGGATCAAGCAGCACGAGTCCATGAACGAGGCCCACGCCACGGCGCTGCTGGACCAGTTTGCCCAAAAAGCCAAGGCGGCCGGTGTGGAGTTCATCGCCTCCCATGTGACGGCGTATTCGGTGGACCACGCCATCATGGAAGAGGCCGACAAGGCCGGTTGCGACATGATCGTGATGGTGACCCACGGGCGCGGACCGGTGGGCGAGTTCCTGTTTGGCTCACACACCAAGGCGGTCATCGCCCGCAGCAAGCTGCCGGTGCTGGTGCTTCACTGAACCGGCGCACCCCTCGGCGCGCGATCAGAACAGCGCGTCGAGCAGGGCCGGCGACACCACCGAGGACCGGCGATTTCGCCGGTACCACTGAGGTTTCAGGCGCAGCACCTCCAGGTGCCCGCTCTTGGACACGGCGCCGCGCATGCCCACCTTCACCGGCTCATCCTCGGCCGCCAAATTGATGGACCGCTGGGCGTGCTGGCGCCATTCCTGCTCCGATTGTTTCTCCGGGTCCAGTGCCCTCTCCTGCACCCAAGACCACACCGCCTGCCACCCCTCCGGGGTCAACTCCACCATCACGTCTGCCACTTCAAAAAACCGGGGACCCGCATTCTAAGTGGGCCATCCCCTGGCCCCTGGCGTGCACCGGCACCCGAGCGACACCGTGCGCGTGGGCGAAAGCAGCGCTCACCAGTTGGCTTCGCGCTCTGGCGTCGCCCGGATGCGGTGGATGCTCAGGTCGGCGCCATCGAACTCTTCCTCCTGGCTCAGGCGCAGGCCCAGCGTCCACTTGAGCGCGCCATACACCACCAGGCTGCACAGCAGCGCCCACGCCACGCCCATGAGCGTGCCCAGGAGCTGTGCCCAGAAGCTGACGCCGCCCAGCCCGCCCAAGGCCTGGTGCCCAAACACACCAGCGGCCACCCCACCCCAGGCGCCGCACAAGCCGTGCAGGGGCCATACGCCCAGCACGTCGTCGATCTTCCAACGGTTCTGGGTGAGGATGAACATGCCCACAAACAGTGCGCCGGCCACGCCACCGACGACCAAGGCACCAAGCGGGTGCATCAGGTCGGAGCCCGCGCACACGGCCACCAGGCCCGCCAGCGGGCCGTTGTGCACGAAGCCGGGGTCGTTCTTGCCCACCAGCACCGCCGCCAGCGTGCCCCCCACCATGGCCATGAGCGAATTGACCGCCACCAGGCCCGAGATCTTGTCCACCGTCTGGGCACTCATCACGTTGAAGCCGAACCAGCCCACCGTCAGGATCCACGCGCCCAGCGCCAGGAAGGGAATGTTGGACGGCGGGTGCGCGCTCATCGCGCCGTCCTTGCGGTAGCGGTTGGAGCGTGGCCCCAGCAGCAGCACCGCGCCCAGGGCCAGCCAGCCACCCACCGCATGCACGACCACGGAGCCGGCAAAGTCGTGGAACTCGGCCCCGGCCAGCCCCTTGATCCAGGCCTGCACGCCCAGGTGCTGGTTCCAGACAATGCCCTCGAAGAAGGGATAGACAAAGCCCACGATGACCGCTGTTGCGATCAGTTGCGGCCAGAACTTCGCACGCTCGGCGATGCCGCCCGAGATGATGGCCGGTATGGCGGCCGCGAAGGTGAGCAGGAAGAAGAACTTCACCAGCTCGTAGCCATTGCGCTCGGCCAGTGCCTGCGCCCCCACCATGAACGAGGTGCCGTAGGCCACGCCATACCCGACCACGAAGTACACCACCGTCGACACCGAAAAATCGACCAGGATCTTGACCAGGGCATTGACCTGATTCTTGTGGCGAACGGTGCCCAGCTCCAGAAAGGCAAAACCGGCATGCATGGCCAAGACCATGATGCCCCCCAAAAGGATAAAAAGAACGTCTACGCCCTGATGTAGTGCATCCATGGTGGTCGTGGCAGTGAATTTTGATCGATGGTGGGGCAAAAAGGGACCCCGAAGAACTTTCGCACCAAGGTGAAGCAAAAAGTGAGCCAAGCTGGTTCACGGGGTGGGTGGGCGCCCGTTTTTGGGCACAGTCAGGGTCGCGCCGATGGCGCGGGCGGCATTCCCCGTGGCCGGTGAAGGCCCGAAACCGGGCATCAACTGCCCAGCAGGGCCAGGAGCCGACGGACCCAGCCGAGGCAGCCCCATTGCTTGCTCGTGCCCGCCACGGTGTCTTGGCCCCTGATCAATCCTGTGAAAAACAAGCTCGGGGCCGCTGGCCAAACTCGGCGCTCTCTCGCGTCCAGCCGCGCGCCTGCTCGCTCATCAAACCCAGGCCAGGACGCGTCGGCACCACCTGCAGCCGGCACGTCTCTCCAGGCGCTTCTCGAGGTGCCCTCACAGAAGCCCTGAGCCGTGGCCTGTAGGAACCTGAAGATCTCGCGGTCTGCGGGGTCCGGCCGCAGCGGGGTGAACTCAGGACGGGCAACCACCGGTGCTGCAGAACCTCACGTAACAGGCGGGTGGACTGAAACCGGTGTTGGCAGGAATGCGCATGCCCAGCTGGCACTGGGGCGATGCGAACGGGGGACCGACCACATAGCCCGATTGGGCCTGGATGGCCACGATGTACAGATCCTGCCCGCCGGTATTGGCCACCGGCACGTCGACGTTGGCCGGCAAATCGTAGGCCTGGCCGACCGTCAGGTCGGACGCATCCACGCCCACGCTCCCGTAGGCATGCCGCGCCACCCCCAACCCGCCGGCCACCAAGGCCAGTGCGGCCACGGGCAACAGCAAGGCGGAAGCCACGCGGCCCGCCCCACCCCGCCGGAGGGAGCGCGCGGCCACTAGGCCCACCACCCCTGCCAGCACCAGCAAGCCCCATTCGGACAAGGTGGGAATGGACGTGGCGGGCGGTGACGTGCCGAAGGTGATGCTGCCAGCCGACTGGGCGGACGCCGCGCCCGCCGCCAACAAGATCGTCAGCGCCAGCAGGCAGCGCACATTGAAAAGAGGTTTCATCATTGATTTCGGAAATACGGAAGAACAAATGTAAATTATTGTCGAGGCATCAACCTGGCGCAGCGCCACTACCGCCACGTGCGCCGGCTTTCGCATGTGCGATATCGCTGGCTTAAACCAAAAGGACAGAACTTACCGTGGCAAGCATCCCCATCTCCGACCTTTCCTCTGCCTCGGCCATTGCGCTGTTGGCTGCCACGGTCAGCCTGAATGCGCAGGCCCAGAGTCAGGCTGCGGTACCCGAGTGCGTGCAGGACACGCACATCACCGAGCGCTACATCCCCGTCGAATTGCTCACGGGCAATCCCATTCCCGAAAAACAGGAACTCAGCTTCGCTCCCGTGAAGCGGATCTACCCCTTCATTGATGCGTCGCCCGACCGCACCGGCGACATCAAGGAAACCAGTCTGGACGGCCCCATGTCCTGGATGGGCCAGGGCGGCAAGGTGTACGAAGTGTATGAACGGAAAGTCCCTCGGGCCCACGAGCGTTTTGCGCTGACGCCGGATGGCAC
>NZ_JASATI010000081.1:0-7589 GCF_038440225.1 Hydrogenophaga sp. OTU3427
GGGGTTTATTGACCGCTTACCGAAGTTCATCCTGAACAGACTCGAAGCAGCCGCCATATGCTTCATGATTGCCCATGACGTACAACACCGGCACGGGCCAATTAGCGAACAAGGTGACAGCCCCTGAAGCACCAGCGATATCGCCTGCGAGTACCAGCAGGTCTACCCCATGTGCAGGGCGTATCAGCGTCTCATCTGGGAAATGTCGCGAAAGATGTTCGAGGTGAAGGTCTGACGCAAGCTGGATTTTCATGATGATTTCTCTCGCTGCAGCCTCTCAAGTGGCCTGTGCTCCAAACTGAGCCTCAAGTTTCTGCTGCAACTCCAGGTAAACCTGCGGGGCGGACAAACCGTATGTGGGGTCACTGGCGACAAAGTTTGCGGCTGTGTGCGGTGGCCAGTCGGCAGCGTCGTCATCGATAGCAACCCAAGCGGAGGGTTGTCGTCTGCCAATATCACCAAGCACCTGCTGAGCCCTGGGTGAAGAGACAAACCAATCTCTCTGCATGCCAGTGTGAAACGTTGCACCGATGACCCGGTCCTGCAGCGACCGAGGTAAGTAACTTCCCGCTGCGGTGAAACCCAGGACACGGACCCAGCTCGTTGAAAGAACGATGAGAACATCAGGATAGGATTCCATCAAATCAACGAGCGCGTTGGCGTTCTCGAACAGATGGTGGTCCTCAAGGCCTGGTGCCAGATGAATGCCTCTACCGCGAGTCCGCCAAACGGCCTCGGGATGAAGCACTCCGTCATAGTCAAGGTAAAGGATTTTTCGACAGTATCCCCTGTGCTGTTGCGGTGGTCTGCAGTAGAAAAATCGCTCCCGCATGGTCAGCTCCCATCCACGGGGAGCTGGTCAATAATGTCCCCAGATTGGCCCCCTTGATTCGCCACCGCGCAACCTCGCACTGCAAGCGCTCCTAAGCGCGAGAGCGGAAGTAATGCGCCGCGGCGCTGTCCATTTGGCAGGGCTTTGGCTCCCAGTAGTTCAACGCCGCGCAATTGGTCGACCAAGTAGGAGGGGCGGGTATCCATGGCGTGCGCCAAGTCCGCCAGCGGCAAGTACTGACGGCGAAAAGCCAGCAGATGCTCTGGCATCACCACTCGACACGGCTGGCCCCGCAGCGAGATGGTCAAGGACTCAAGCAGACCTTCATCTATCCAGTGCGAGATGCTTTCCCATTTCCAGCCGGTCGCCTTCGAGAGCTGTTCTATCGACATGCCCGCTTCGAGCAAAGGCGTGCCGAAATGACGCATGACTTCGTCACGCCTGAACGTTGTGCCTCCCACAGTTCGCGCAACCTTCACGGCATGAATTTCTCCGGTCACTGCAGCCTGCATGACTCGCTGAATCGCCGCCTTGTCGCCCATCCGCCGACTGGTGAGCGATTGCCACTCGACAATGTCCTTGCAGGGAGCGGGCCGTGCGTGGAGTTTGAGAATCTCCAAGAGCTCGTGGATGGAGCTCTCCAGGATATGCCCGCCTTTGTGAATATCGTTACGCCACTTGATATCAGCGGTCAGCACGTGGGCATCAACCATCTGTTGCAAGACAGCCATCGGCACGTCCAGCAACTGCGCGGCCCGCTCGTCACTTATCCACGCGGCACGGCACGCTATCAAGCGCTCCACCTCTGAGACGGGCACCTCATAAACCAGCCCTCTCGTTCCAAAACGTCGGGTGCGGTAGCTGCACTCTTCCTCTTCCAGTGCCTTGAAAAGCCTGTCGCGACTGACACCTACCCGCTTTGCTGCGTCGGTCAATCGCAAGTGGTCGTTGAGGTCGGGCACCAGCTCTGCCGCTGTATCACCCGTCAGTACACCGTCAAAAGTCGCCTGACTCACCCGCAAGACGACTTGCAGAATGCCATGCAATGAATCGTCGGCGCAGACCTTTTTGAGCTGCTGATACCAACTCCCGAGCAAGGTGCTGACCGTGCGTGCATCCTGTTTCCCAGCCCAAATGCGCTCGCGCACGTGCTGCTCAAAACCATGGGGCCAGTCCGCCAACAATGACTGCAGCGGGCGCAGGAATTCAATGGCCTCCTGCAGAGTCGCGGGATTTGCTGTGTTACGCCTTGCGGCGGTCGCGCGCGGGTCTGCATATAAGCAAAGCAATTTGACGAGTTCGCTTAATGCTCTCGTTTTTACGCGGTTAATTTTCGGCTGGATTCCCGCAGAAGACCTGCCATTTGAGATGAGCAACGCAGAGAGCCAAAGCTGCACGTCCGTCGCGGCCGGCGCTTTGACTTCTCTGAGGTCAGCTCCGCAACCACATTGTTCAATACGGTCGCGTGTTTGACTCAACCAGTCGTTGCAAGACGCGCAGCGGTCGATGAGGATGGTTTTGTGCATGGGACATGCCGTGACATACGCGTGTTCCCAGTGCAGCCTGATATGCGGTGATTCGTTCAAGCATGCAGGACAGATTGCATCAGCGCGCTGTCTGTGTAGGCCTTTCCACGCTTTCGCAATTGACTCGGCAGCTGAGGCTTGCTCTGCCCACGAGCTTTCCAGCCCAAGCTGCGCCGCCACAAACTCCGGCCTGCCGAATAGGCCGCTTCGATGCGACGATACCTGTGCCATTCGTGCGAGCTCGCGCCAGCCCCAAAGCGCGTTACCAGCGGCCAGTCGTCGGTAGTAGCCCAGTCCCGATTCATCAATCTGCGGTGCAATTGTGTTGAGGAGCGGCATCAGTGTCTCCCTGTTTTTTGGCTATTGCGTGGCATGTTCATTCCATTAGTCTCTAGAACTTGCGCGTGAGCTCCGCTCATCTCGAGAGGGGTGACCTCGATGCGTACGAATGCCGGACTGTCCGGTCGCCCTGCGCTCTCGACCGCTTGCGCTGCCAAAGCCGCATCTTCAAACGTGAGCGGCCTGGGTGACTCGTAGACCAGTTGGGCTGCGAGCTCCTGAACAAACCGGCTCAGCACGCCGACCAAGCCGCCGCTTAGCAAGTAGGTGTGTTTGACCAGCACCTCCAGCGGAATATCTATAGGCCAGCCTCGCTCGGCAAATAGGTCTGCATAAGTCTTGACGCAGGTCGCAAAGGCCGCACGGTCGTCTGCGATGCGCATGTCGTAGGGCCGAAACTCACGCCGTGCCGAGGCGCGCAGGCGCAGTTGCTCGTTGCTCTGAAACAGCCGCTCAAGGCGGGGAACGCCCATCAAGATGAGGGTGATGTTGAGTTGGTCCGTCACAGACTTGAACCAATCGCCCGCCGCTCGTGGCGGAACGCGAGCGCCAGGTTCGACCAGGTGGCTGGCTTCCTCAAAAATCACTACCCTGGTTTGAGCCAGTTTCAATTGGTCGGCCATACGGTTGAACATGACTCCAGATGTGATGCCCCGCTGCGGGAGTGGAACACCCAGTGCGGTCAGCACGCTGACTGGCAGCAACACGGGGGAGATGTTGGGCGGGATGGGAACCACCAAAACTGGTACCTGGCGCACGCCTGCGACCTTCGTGGCTGGATGTTCGCGTGCCAGTGCATTGATTAACATGGTCTTGCCTACGCGTGACGGCCCTGTCAGCCATTCGGTGCGCGGTGCGAATCCTGCGAGTGCGTCTTGGATTCGTTCCGACAGAAAGTCGTGGTGCTGCATGAATGCACGATGCCGCAGTTCGCAGTTCTCGATACTGCGACGCAGTTCACGAGCAGCGTTCATGGCCGTGGCCGACCGTTTCGGCGGTCGAGTACCGGCAGTGTTTCGACTTCGTCGAATGACCAATCGCTCGCTTGCTGGGCTGACTTTGTTTCAGCTGCAGGTACAAACGGCGCGTCATTTGCTCGCTGTCTGGCCTTTGATTCCTTGAAGTTGCGGGTTGTCTCGCGATTCACCGCTGTGGATTTGCGCGCAGGGCGTGTTTTCTGGGAATCCGTTGAGGTAGCCTGCATTTCACGCCTGAACCGCACTGCGTCAGGATGCTCTTCCGAAGTGTCTTTCTCCTCAGCCAACTTTTGCTTGTACTGCTTGAGTGTGTAAGCGGGGCTGAATTCGTCCACAAATTCTTCGTGAAGCCGCACCAACGGCTTTGCAGGGTCCTCAATAACGTAGATGAATCGGTAGTCATCCGGGTCGACCAAGACTGTGACATTTGTCTCGCCGACGCGGTTAATCAGCCCTTCCAGAGCCTCGCCTTTGTAGTTCATTCCTTCGTACGTAACACCGGTCTTGCGCGAGAGTGTTCGGGTGGCTCGCCGGTACATCAGATTTCGCCACTCCTCTTCACTGACTGGCATCGGCATGACGAATCCGAGCTGTTCGCTTATGACCTGCCAGCGTTTGGCTGGTGTATTGCCCAGCTTGGTGTCTTCCCAAACTTGCGTGCGTTCCAGGCGCTTCAGACTGGTATGCATCCATTTTTCGTAATACCAACGAACGACCCACCGCTGCAACTCGGCTAGGTCCATCAGCGTGTCACCCAGCGCAATGGGGTCACGCTTTCCGTCTACTCCGTCAAAGCGGGTGCATCCAGGGAGCGTCTCGAGAGCTTCTTTGAGCGAGCGATTCAACCTTTCAACGAATGGTCGACCTTGCGGTTGTCTTGATTTACCGCTTTCCGCATCGATTCCCAGATGCGACAGGTTGCTCATTCGTTCACCCTTCGCTTCCGGTCCATTGTCGAAAGCGAGATAGGACGGCGTGCCGTAGATGTCCAGCTTGCACTCAATCCCTAATTCTTGTAGCTGACCGACCTTGCTTGTCAGTATCGAGTGCACACATTGCAGTCCGTCTGATTCTGACGGTGAGCCCACGACAAACAGCCAGCCGACGACCATACTTGTGGCACAGTCGATGGCATGTATCACCCACACATTTGAGGTCACCCCATAGGTTGTCTTTATATAAAACGGCAGGTGCAATGCATCCTGTTCGACACGCTCGAACGGATGAAACACGGTGATGCGCTTGCCCCCCACCGACCTTGCCCCTGCGACCTTCTTGGGGTCCATTCGCTCTGCGTCGGGGTCGACAGTCAGGTTTGTAGCAATAACCTTGTTCAGGTACTTTTTGCTGATGAGCTGATTTGTTTTTAATAGACCCGCGTCTCGTAAGCGGTCGTTGACCAGTTCATACAGTTTGCTTTTCGTCCAAGTAGAACCCTCGCGCAGGTAGTACGTTTTGGCCAAGTCGTAAATGATGTCCTCTGCATCTTTTCGATATCGTGGTTGCCGGTTGCCCTTGTTTTTGTCACCGACTAGCGGCACGTGCTCTTGCAACTGCGCATCACGGTATCGGTACAGCGTTGCTTGCGAGGGAAACGGCCGTCGGCTGGCGATGACGGAGGTTCGGTGCTCATGCAGAACCAGTTGGTACGCTTTGTGAAAGCTGCACGCGAGTGTTTGCATCGCCGTTTCCACTTCTCGCAGGCAGGACAGAGCGAATTTCAAATCTGCCGTGTAGTTCGGGTCACGCTGTTCTACGGCTGAAACTGCAGGGTCGCTGTCCCGCTGATGGCGCCACTCCCCCTTCTGGACTTTGTTTTTGATTTCTTGAACAGACCAATACCGTTCTGTGTGGTCGGCCCGGTTAAATAATTTGAGGTAACCGTCAACAGGCTCGGCGCTCAGAATGCGCCAGCCGCTCTCTGCATAACGCGCGTCGACGAGGAGGTCGCCGGTTTTCAAATGCCTGTTCACTGCATCATCCTCCTCAACAGACAAAGGTGTTCGAGGTCGCCTCCGGCCAAATAGACGGGCGTGTCGGCTTTTATGTGCTGGCCCACGACGTCCATACCGATGTAGCCCCTCAGCACTAACCACGGTGCTTGCTGGATGCTCGTGCGGAGGGCTTGGCATGCACTCGACAATGTCCAAACTTGCTCACTATCCGTGACCAGTTCTGCTTGTTGGAGTGCCACTGGGATTGGGGGCAGATTTCGGACCATGGCCTGGCTCAACAGCGCCAGGTTTCGCCTGAGCGCGACTTGAGGGTGGCTGGGGATGACGACCTTGCGACACTCATACCCGAAGTAATTCAGAATTTCTGTGGCGTGTTTGAGCTTGCGCTCGTAGTCGTTATCGCCCGGCCAGGATTCGTCTTTGACTTCCAGCGCCGTTCTGGAGGACTGACCTGACCAGTGAACGAGATGGTCCGGGGTGTAGAACCATGGCCCCGGGCGTCCTGCATGTTTTCGCCGCGCCTCTTTGACTGCGTCAGTTGTGTGGTGGATACAGCCATCTATCAAATCAACGGTCAGCGGCTGCGGAAGATAGGTTTCCACCGACGGGTCCACGTTTAGCGCGCAGCATGTCAGACGCTCTGCATGCCCATCGACGGTCATCGACTGCTGTGTCTTGGCATTGCGTGTCTGTATCCGCATGCGCCCGTACGTAGGCGCCACCTTGCGGATGCCAGCATCGTTCTCCGTTCTGCCTCGCTTGCCAAACTTGCTGCCGCTCATTGCCTGCCTTCCAATCCTCAAACCAGTACTGCCGCCAGCACAACCACACTGGCAGTTTTTCCCAGAACCGCCGCAAGTGTACGCGATTCGCCTACATCCTGGTTGTGAGCTGCTTTTCCAAGCTGCCAAAATGGGGCACTAAACACACGCTATTCAAAGCATTACTGACAGTGTCTGTCGTCTATAGAAGCGACCTGCCGCGTTGGCTGGCAGTCGGGCTTTACCTGCTTGCGCTGCAAAGCTCGGGTAACGCTGCGGCATGGGAAGAAGCCATGCGGACGCAGGCGGACTCCGCACAGACGCTCAAGCGCTTCATGCGGGTGGCCGGTTTTCTGGAGCGTCACTACCCTGATTCAATCGCACCCGGTAAGGACTTCCGTGCCGGCTCGGCCGTGATGCTGGAGTTCATACAGCTTCATGAGGCCTCGGCAGAGGCCGCCCATCAGGCTGCGGCGGGGGTTTTTAGCGGGGAGACGTCAGTTCGTGAGTTACGCCGGTTGCTGGCCACACTGCGTGAATCCTCACCCGTACCTGTCGCCTCACACCACGCGCAACGCTATGCAGACTTTAGCCAGCAGGCCATCGTGCTGCTTCTAAAAAGGCCTGAGCTTTTAAGTTTAGGAAACGACGTCGTTTTAAAAGTCACTCAGGTGCGCAGCACCTTGATGCCGAAACTCGTGGCCCAGACCCCAGAGGGGGAGGTGGCCATCGATATACGCGCACCGGATGTGAACGCTGCCAGGACAACGGCAGCGGCAGCAGCGGCGTTGGCGTCGCGGATTGCGGTTTTAAGGCTGCGGTTTTCTAAAGTCATCATGGTGCTGCCTCTAAAGTCCGCAGACTACGCTGAGCAAACTTTAAAGCTGCTCCAAGAGTGGGCCAGGGAGCCTGCGGAATTACTTCCGCACGTCTCTTTTGTGGTCATGAAATCGGAAGACGTTGGTGTCTAACCTTCAAGAAGCTGACCAAACAACATGAGCGCAAGTCACTTGTTCATCCAAGTAGAGTTGCTTCAGAACATGATGATTTCGCGCGCCACTGGCGGGGAGGTACAGCCCAGTGACTACTCAGAGGCACGTGAGGCTCTTGTCCGTGAGGGCAGCATCCAAAATCTACTTCCTAGCTTCACACACACTGCACGTTCACCCGACCAATTTTGGGGCTGGATAACCTGATTG
>NZ_JASATI010000082.1:0-7151 GCF_038440225.1 Hydrogenophaga sp. OTU3427
TAGCCTGCATTTGGGGCGGCCGGGGCCGCCCTTCTCTTGCGCCGACCGGCCGGCCCGTCAATCCGCCACGAAACCCGAGGCCTTGATCACCGGCTCCCAGCGGGCCGCGGCCTCTGCGCCCCGGGCGGCCAATTCCTCCGGCCCCTTGCCCACCGGCAGCACGCCCATGTTCATCAGCTGCTCGCGCACGTCGGGGGCCGACAAGGCCTTCACCAGCGCGCGGCTCCAGGCCAGCATGGCTTCCCTGGGCGTGCCGGGCGGCGCGTAGAGCGCGTTGAAGCCCATGCCGGTAATGCCCGGGTAGCCCAGCTCGGCGAAGGTGGGCACCTTGGGAAGTTGCGACACGCAGCGTTCGGCCGATACCGCCAAGATGCGCTGCTTGCCACCGGCGCGGTGCTGCTCCAGCGGGCTGATTTTTATTCAGCTGCTCGCTTCACTTTTCCGGATCGCAGGCTTGGCGAGTTTTTTTAATCCTCATCCGCATATCATGACAAAACTTCTTGGCAGACTGCGGGCAGTGGGATTTCAAGTTTTCAAGAATTTTCTCTGTCGTGTCCAAAGGGGTCGACTCGCTTTGCATTCGCTTGGCAATCACAGCACGAAACCAACGCTGCTTTTCGGTTTCCATCCACAAAGATGTCATGCCATCACGGCCCGCAAGTTTGGAGGCCAGGAAGTTCGTATATCCCTCGCTCACACCGCCATCGATACACGCCTTGCTGGCTTGATAGTACGTAGCCGCGTCCGCCCAAGACTGCAGGGACTCCAGCTGCTTTTCGGCTCGGATGGCGTGTTCGACCGGGCAGGCCATTTCTTTTGAATGGCAAGCCAAGGCGGCGAGCAACAAAACTGCCGCCGTTAGAGGCAAGTAATTTCTATTCAATCCGTCACCACCACTGTTGGGGTGTGCCCTTGGCGAAGAAGATTACGCAACAACGTTGTTGCATCGTCCGTCGTGCGAATGCAGCCGTCAGTCGCGTATTGCGCACCACTACGGCCAGCACGATCAGTCGATCCATCGCGCCCGCTGTGAACACCCATATTGCTACGGCCTGGCACCGTAAAGATAGTGTTGCCGTTACTACCGTACTGGCTGCTCGAACCATCATCACTATGCGTTGTAGTGCGTTCAAATGGGTAAGTCCCCGGTGGCCACGGTCCCCGACTACTGCTCTGCGCGTTATTTGCGGCAGGAAACCCCTGTGCTGACCCAGAGCCAGGTGGGGTTATCCATAACGTTCCAGCCGCTCTATTGAACTGCACATCAAATGGATCTAGTCCGGTCGGATCCGTTAACGAGATCGGATTCCCATTCACATATCCGTACGTATTGACCCCTCCCGCCAGCCCAATCGGATCACTCTGTGTGTACCGCCCCGTGGCAGGATCGTAGTACCGGTTCCAGTTGTAGTGCAGCCCTGTCTCTTCGTCGTACAACTGCTCCGGAATTCTCAGGTTGTAGCTCAGCGCCTTGCCCGTGCCGTCGGGGTCTTCGTTGGGGGACGGCGTGCCAAAGGCATCGGACTCCCAGCGCCACAACGCCTGCCCGGTGGCGTTTCTGACCTGGCGGGGCGTGCCCAACTGGTCGGCGTCGATGTAATGCACGGCGCCGGGCATGAGCAGCAGCACGGGCAGGCCATCCAAGTAGACCGTTTCCTGCACCGTGGCGCTGTCGTATTCACCCAGCACCCGCCCCGGCTTCGTCGTAGGCGTTGTGCTGGCTGCCTTGTGTGCTGGCCTTGCCCACGCGCTGGCCCAGGCCGTTGACCTGGTAGCTTGCTGCGCCGTTGTTCACGCACACCATTCATTCGGTTGCAAGCACCTCACCAATTTCGTAGACATGGTTACTTTGGAAACGAATAGTCAGTGTGCTCCCACGCAGTGCCGGGAAATTCGCCAGATGTAACTTTGCGCGACTTAATTTGACGATGTGAAAATCGATAAATCGCCAAGTATGAGGTAGAAGCGTCCCCCCCTTTCAAAAGTAATTCAAACCCTACCCGTAGCTTGTGCAGGCTAGCGAAATAAGGGCTCCCAAGGTCTGAAAACGCAGAACGCGGCACAAAGATTGGATCATCCCTTTCAAGAACTTCTATAGCGACAAGGTTCAGGCTCGGACAAGCATTCTCTGCACCCCATCGCCACCCATCGCAATCAGCCTGTGCCACCGGACCAACTTTGATTCGAACAACAATATGAGGGAGCTGTTCGCTCCTGACTTCATTTTGACCCGATAACAATGGCGAGGCATTGCAGGTCAAGGCAATGAAAGTGATCAAAGCCAGCAACAACGGTTTCATCGGACCACCTCAATGATCTCACCTGAAGGAATAATCGTCCTGTTGGGCGGTAGCACAATGCAGCCATGAGATGCGTCGTTACGTGCATTGTTTCCATGTATGCGAAAACTACTGCAATCACGACCAGTTCGCGCGCAATCATTATCAGGCAAAGGCGTGAGCTTAATCGTGTTTCGGCCGGTGTTTGGGCTGTTATACCAAGAACCTGTCACTTCCCATTGGCCTCTTGGTAAAGGCCCTTTACTCATTTCGCTTTGCGCATCAGGGTTGTTACGTCCCGTGCCCGTGCCCGCATAACCTGGGGCATTGTAATAAACGTTGCCTGAACTGTCAGTGCAATTCATTTTCCCGGAGCCTTGAGAATATGTGCATATCAAGCCCGTTGGGTCCGCATAGGAAATCGGATTGTTTCCCACGTACGCAAACGTATTGACCCCTCCCTCCAGCCCAATCGGATCACTCTGTGTGTACCGCCCCGTGGCAGGATCGTAATACCGATTCCAGTTGTAGTGCAGCCCAGTTTCTTCGTCGTACAACTGCCCCGGCATTCTCAGGTTGTAGCTCAGCGTCTGGCCCGTGCCGTCGGGGTCTTCGTTGGGGGACTGCGTGCCAAAGGCATCGGACTCCCAGCTCCACAACGCCTGCCCGGTGGCGCTTCTGATCTGACGCGGTGTGCCCAACTGGTCGGCGTCGATGTAATGCACGGCGCCGGGCATGAGCAGCAGCACGGGCAGGCCATCCAGGTAGACCGTTTCCTGCACCGTGGCGCTGTCGTATTCACCCAGCACCCGCCCGGCTTCGTCGTAGGCGTTGTGCTGGCTGCCTTGTGTGCTGGCCTTGCTCACGCGCTGGCCCAGGCCGTTGACCTGGTAGCTTACTGCGCTGTTGTCCACGCCCACCATCCGGTTGCGGGCATCGAGCAGGTAGCTGTGCCGGCCGTCGCTGCTGAGGTTGCCCGCGGCGTCGAAACTGAAGCTTTGTGGGTTGGCCTCGCTGATGTTTTGCAACCGGTGGCTGCTGGCTTCGTAGCTGTAGCTGCTGCTGCCGTTCGGACTGGTGTGGCTCAGGCGGTTGCCGCTGTTGTCGTAGGTGTAGCTGTGCCCGGGCTCCGTGGTCAGGCGGTCGGCGGCATCGTAGCCGTAGATCTGGGTGCCCGATTGCACCAGCCGTCCTTTGCCGTCGTAGGCCAGCGTGCGCTGGCCGCTGCCCAGCGGGTAGCTGCTGATCTGGCCGTTGAGGTCTTGGCTGCGCATGCGGCTGAGGTTGCCTGACGCGGCCGTTTGTGTCCAGCCTTTGATCGGGCCGAAGGGCTGCCAGCTGATGTTGCTCAGCTGGGGCACGCCGTCCACGGCGAGGCCGCTGAGCCGGCCATTGGCGTAGCTGTGGCTCACCTGGCGGCCGGAGGGGTAGGTTTGGGTCTGCAGGCGCCCGGCGGCGTCGTAGCTGTACTGGGTGCTCAGTTCGGTGGCACCCACACGCTGGCGTTTCTGTGTCACCCGGCCCCAGGCGTCATAGACCCAGGCGGTGCTGCCGCTGGGATCGCTCATGCCGGTCAGGCGGCCCAGGCCTTTGTTGCCATTGCTGGTGTTGTCGTATTCGTAGCTGATCACGGCGCCGGCGCCGTGGTTTTCTTGCACGAGGCGGTTGAGCGCATCGTAGGTGTAGATCGCGCTTTTGCCGTTGGCCCAGGTGCGGGTTTTGACGTTGCCGGCTTCGTCGAAGCTGAAGTTGCTCACGCCGCTGTCCGGGCTGGTTTGGCTGGTGCGGTTGTTCAGGCCGTCCACCCCATAAGCAGTGACCAGGCCCTTGGGGTCGCGCACCTGCGTCAGGTTGTCCCGGGCGTCGTAGCTCAGGTTGATGGTGCCGCCGGCCAGTGCGCTGCGGCTGCTCAGGCGGTTGTGTACGTCGTAGACCAGGCTAGTGCTGTTGCCCAGGGCGTCGGTTTGCTGCACGGGGTTGCCGTTAGCGTCGTACCCATAGCGCTGTTGCACGCGCGACTGGGCATCGATTTCCTGTGTCACGCGGTTGAGCTGGTCGTAGGCCCAGCTGCGTTGCCGGGTGACCACGTCCGCCGCATCGCTCACTTCCTCTTCGAGGATATTGCCGTTGCTGTCACGGCTCAGGCGTATCAAGTTACCTTGCTGGTCCATGACACCGCTCAATCGGTGGGCATCGTCGTAGACGAAACCCAGCCAGGAGCCGTCGGGCCTCGTCACGCGGGTGGTTTGCCCCACGCCGTCGTGGCTGTATTGGGTGATGAGTCCACCCTCGTTGCGGCTCGTCAGGCGCCCACGCAGGTCATAGCTCAGGGTGCTGACCAAACCGTTGGGATCGGTGATGCTCAAGGGGTGGCCATGCACATCGTAGGCGGTATAGCGCGTCACATGGCCGAGCGCATTCGTTGCCGTAGCGAGATTGCCTTGGGCATCGTAGGTGTAGCTGATCACGTCACTGACATCAGTACGTGGCCCATCCACTGAGGCCAGCAGACCTTGGGCGTTGTAGCTGTGGGCCCAGCGGCGGTTTGCGTTGGAGCCGGTGTCCGTCTCGGTGCGGGTCAGCAGACGGCCAGTGGGGTCGTAGGTAAACGTGGTGATACGCCCCGGTTCTGCGATGCTAAGGGGCAGCATGTATGTCGCATGCCAGGTGGTCGTGATAGTGCGTGCCAGCGGTGTGCCAACGGCCTCGGTGCGGCTGGTTTCCAGGCCCAACGCGTTTCTCATGTACGTGGTTTTGATGCCCCGGTAATCGGTGACACTGTTCACAAATCCATTGGCATCGTAGGCGGTGATGGTGCTGGCGCTGCCACAAGAGCCACAGGCACCGTTGTCCAGGCTGGTACGGCGGGTCACCCCTTGGATGACGCTGAATCCGTATTTGCGGGTGCCACCATTGCCGTCTACAACGGCGCGGGATCCATCGGTGTAGTAGTGCACCCTGGAAACGTTCGCGTTGCTCGCCAATTGGCTGAGGGTGGCGCGTCCCTCGTTGTCGTATTCATACCTCGCGTACAAGATGTCGTTTTCGTCCAGGATGCCGGTCACCGCATGGACAAAGCTGGCGTTTTCGTACAGGTAGTCGCGTGCGCTGAAGTCGGGGTAAACGACGCCAACAAGATTGTTGCTCGCGTCATAGCTGTAGTGATGTGTCTGGTTGGCCGGATCGGTCATGGAAGCAAGGCGACCCGATGCGTCGTAGCCGAAAGCCAGTTGTCGACCGAAGGCATCAGTCACCGAAACGAGGCGATCCTGCGCGTCATAGCCCAAGACCTGGGTGAATGTTCCTCCACGGGCCGAAATGCTCAGAAGCCGGCCGGTGTTCGAGAAAATCTCTGTTTGATCGGCCGCGCAGGTGTAGCTGTAGCCGCCGCCTGGTAGCGTGACCAGTTTGTCAAATACGTCGGGCTCACCTTGCCATAACCCGTTGCTGAGAATGAAGGTGTAGGTTTTTCCATCGGGCCGGGTGACCTTGGCGGTCGTGGTCGGGACGGCCTTGCCCTTGCTGGGGACGGTGGTCACGACACTCAGCGAGCGGTCAAAGTGACTCCGCCAGTTCCCGCCAAGGCTGCCGGGCGCGCTCGCCATGCTGTTGTAGTAGCGGACGAAACGCAAAGGAAATGGCCCCTCACCCATGTAGTCGCTCTCGATCAGGTACTTGTTGCCGGTACCGATATTGATGGGGTTGGCCGTGTTGCCACGGATGGCGCCTGCGGGCGGACTGCCCACGCCACAACTGCCATGGTCCACCGAGGGATCGCCCTGGTTCTTGGGATTGTCTTGCGCCACGGCACTCGGATCCGTGCCCGTAATGGCACCAGAGAAAACGACTTCGGTGCCGGGTGCCAGACGCGATGTTGCGGTGACCGTGTAATTCCCCGCCTTGTTGCCTGCTTGAAAATAAGCCTTGGCGACGCCATTCTCATCGGTATTGACGGTCACCGACGTCAACGAGGACCCGGAATAGCCTGGCGTCGTGCTCAGTCCGCCGGCCGAGCCCTTCTTGCCATTCGGACTGGATGCCAGGGTAAACACCACGTTTTGGCGGTATGGCGCAGACGACCCGTCGGGCCGCTTCAATTGGACGCTCAACGGAAGCGGCGTACTTGTGCCGATACCAATGGATTGGCCATTGCCGCCAGCGTTTTCCATGGTGTAGGGCACGAGCTTGAAATGGTCCGTGGCCACAACGGCGCCGTTGTAAAGCGTCTCCAATGTCCATTCGCCAACTTCGCCCAAGTAAACGGAAGAACCGAGATGCCAGTTTGACCAAGCATCACCACCACACCATGTGGTCAAGTAGGACACCCAACAACTGCCGGTCCATCGAACAATATTGGGATGAGCAACACCACTTGGACTTGTGGCTCGAACACCCATCTCCTCCCCCGCCACCGCTCCGCCTGCACCGATACGGACATAAACGGTAGCATCAATCCAGTGGTCATCTATGAGCGCCATGTTTCCAGGCTGAAATAGCGGCAGCCCATAGTCCGTTTGACCTGTTTGATATGCGTCCTCAGCAAGCAATCGGCTCATGCTGCCGTAGGAGACATTCAAGGCGGCGTCCACCTTATCCACATGCCCAATCAAAAGAACGCAAACTACAAAAATGATAGTTGAAGTTTTTGCAATTTCTTTTTTTGAACGGTGGAACCATAATTTCAAAATAAATATTTTGAAATTTAACAAACGCACGGTCGATTCTGCCAACATGCTGGACCTCCCCCTGAATTCTTTAGCTCAACATATTATGTTTTTTATCATTGATCGATCATAGATTTCATCAATATGCCCTCTAAACTCAATACCCATGTGTCGATCCGTAAATCGACGCAATGAAGAGATCAGAATC
>NZ_JASATI010000083.1:0-6233 GCF_038440225.1 Hydrogenophaga sp. OTU3427
AAACACTTTTTACACCCCCCCCCCCCCCCCCGGGGGGGGGCGCCCCCCCCTGCCGATGTGTCACCCCGGAATCAGGCGCCCTTGGCCTGGTTCAACAGCGTCTCGGCATCGCTCACCTCGAACTTGCCAGGACCTTCGATGTTCAAGGTCTTCACGACACCGTCCTTGACCAGCATGGAGTAGCGGTTGCTGCGCAGGCCCAGGCCCTTGCCGGTCAAGTCCAGCGTGAGGCCGGTGGCCTTGGCAAAAGCGGCGTCACCGTCGCCCAGCATGCGCACCTTGCCATCGGTCTTCTGGTCGCGCGCCCAGGCGCCCATCACAAAGGCGTCGTTCACGCTCACGCACCAGATTTCGTCGACGCCAGCGGCCTTGAAGTCGTTGAATTTCTCCACATAGCCTGGCACGTGTTTGGCCGAACAGGTGGGGGTATAGGCACCGGGCAGGGCGAACAGCGCAATCGTCTTGCCGGCGGTGGCCTTGACGGTGTCGACCGGGTTGGGGCCGATGCTGCAACCGTCGCCTTCGACTTCGATGTATTCCATCAGCGTTGCCGCGGGAAGTTTGTCGCCAATCTGAATCATGAGAGCTCCATTGGGAATATGGCCGGTGGCCGGGATTGAATTCGCCCTGGGTCCAGTCGAAAGCGCTGAGCCCAAAAACAAAAAACGACCGAGATTGTCGGTCGTTTTCTGAGTTGCTGCTCGGGGCAGCCCAATAGGCAAAAAAACCTGTGGGCTTAAACCAGAGCGGCCTTTTGAACCAGGCGCGTGGCGACCCAGTTCTTGGTCTTGGACAGCGGACGGCTCTCGGTGATCTCGATCACGTCGCCCATCTTGTACTCGCCCTTTTCGTCGTGCGCGTGGTACTTGCTCGACTTGGCGACGATCTTGTCGTACAGCTCGTGTTTCACACGGCGCTCGACCAGCACGGTCACGGTCTTGGCGCGCTTGTCGCTGACCACCTTGCCAACCAAGGTGCGCTTGAGGGATGTTTTAGCTTCCGTCATGGTCACTCCTTACTTGGTCGCTTGCTTTTCAGCAAGGATGGTCTTGGCACGTGCGATGGCGCGGCGGGTGCTGCGCAGGGTCGCGGTGTTGCCCAGCTGTTGCGTGGCTTTTTGCATGCGCAGGTTGAAGTGGGCCTTTTGCAGGTCCTTCACCTCGGCTTGCAGGCCGGCAACGTCTTTTTGGCGCAGTTCAGCAGTTTTCATCTGTGTTCTCCTGATCACTGGCCAATCATGCGCGTCACGAACGTGGTGCGCAGGGGCAGCTTGGCGGCTGCCAGTTTGAACGCTTCACGGGCCAGCTCTTCGGGCACACCCACGATTTCGTAAAGCACCTTGCCGGGCTGGATTTCAGCCACGTAGTACTCGACCGAACCCTTGCCGTTGCCCATACGGACTTCGGCAGGCTTGTTGGAAATCGGCTTGTCCGGGAACACGCGGATCCAGATGCGGCCACCGCGCTTGACGTGGCGCGAAATGGCGCGACGGGCGGATTCGATCTGGCGCGCGGTCAGGCGGCCGCGGTCGGTGGATTTGAGACCGAAGTCGCCGAAGGCCACGGAGTTGCCAGTGGTGGCAACGCCGGTGTTACGGCCTTTCTGCTCCTTGCGGTACTTGCGACGTGCAGGTTGCAACATGTTTATTCTCCTTTGCCGTCCGCAGCTGCAGGTGCGGGTGCGTCTTTGCGAACGCGCTTAACGGCGGGTCGGGCCTCGCCACCAGTGGCTTCGGCGGGTTTGTCGCTGCCATCGGCAGGGGCACCGGTGCGACGCGGTGCGCCACGGCCGGGACGGTCAGAGCCAGGACGGGCACCGTCACGGCGCGGGCCACGCGGGCGACGCTCTTCTTCCGGACGCGGGGTGCTGTCCAGCGAAGGGGCGTCGTTGCGGCCCAGGGTGTCGCCCTTGTAGACCCACACCTTGACACCGATGATGCCGTAGGTGGTTTCTGCTTCGGACGTGCCGTAGTCGATGTCGGCGCGCAGGGTGTGAAGCGGCACGCGGCCTTCGCGGTACCACTCGCAACGGGCGATTTCGGCGCCGTTCAGGCGGCCGGACGACATGATCTTGATGCCTTGGGCACCCAGACGCATGGCGTTCTGCATCGCACGCTTCATGGCGCGGCGGAACATGATGCGCTTTTCCAGCTGCTGGGTGATGGAGTCGGCGATCAGCTTGGCATCGATTTCAGGCTTGCGCACTTCTTCGATGTTCACGGCCACCGGCACGCCCAGCTTGGCGCTCAGGTCCTTCTTCAGCTTCTCGATGTCTTCGCCCTTCTTGCCGATCACCACGCCCGGACGTGCCGAGTAGATGGTGATGCGTGCGTTCTTGGCGGGACGCTCGATGACGACGCGCGAAACGGCGGCGTTCTTCAGCTTGCCCTTGAGGTACTCGCGCACCTTGATGTCTTCGGCCAGCATGCCGGCGAAGTCACGGTTGCTCGCGTACCAGCGGCTTGCCCAGTTGCGGGAGACGGCCAGGCGGAAGCCTGTGGGGTTGATTTTTTGTCCCATAGTCCTGTGACCTCTCAGTTGCCAACGGTCACATAGATGTGACACGTGGGTTTGCTGATGCGGTTGCCACGGCCTTTGGCGCGGGCAGAGAAACGCTTGAGCGTGGTGCCTTGCTCGACGTGGATGGTCGTGACCTTCAGTTCGTCGATGTCGGCGCCGTCATTGTGTTCGGCGTTGGCGATGGCGGATTCCAGGGCCTTCTTGACGATGCCGGCAGCTTTTTTCTGCGTGAACGTCAGGATGTCGAGGGCCAGGCCGACCTTCTTGCCGCGAATCAGGTCAGCCACGAGACGGCCCTTGTCCACCGACAGGCGCACGCCGCGAACGACACAGCGGGTTTCAGTAGTCATGGTTGATCCTTACTTCTTGGCTTTCTTGTCGCCAGGGTGGCCCTTGAAGGTGCGCGTCAGCGAGAACTCGCCGAGTTTGTGGCCCACCATCTGGTCCGTGATGTACACCGGCACGTGCTGCTTGCCGTTGTGCACGGCAATGGTCAAGCCGATGAAATCGGGCAGGATCATGGAGCGACGCGACCAGGTTTTGACGGGCTTCTTGTCCTTGGTGGACACAGCCTTTTCCACTTTGGCCATCAGGTGATGGTCGACAAAGGGACCTTTCTTGAGAGAACGGGTCATCTCGTCACTCCTTATTTGCTCTTGCGACGCGACACAATCATGGATTGTGTGCGGCGGTTGTTGCGGGTGCGGTAGCCCTTGGTGAGGTTGCCCCACGGATCCACCGGCGGCATGCCGGTACCCGTGCGGCCTTCACCACCACCGTGCGGGTGGTCGATCGGGTTCATCGCGACACCGCGAACGGTCGGGCGGATGCCCATGTGACGCTTGACACCGGCCTTGCCCAGCTGACGCAGGCTGTGCTCGGTGTTGGACACTTCACCAATGGTGGCGCGGCAGTCCACGTGGACCTTGCGCACTTCGCCAGAGCGCATGCGCACCTGGGCGTAGATGCCTTCGCGGGCCAGCAGCACGGCCGAGGCGCCAGCGGAACGGGCGATTTGCGCGCCCTTGCCGATTTGCAGCTCGATGCAGTGGATGGTCGAACCCACGGGGATGTTGCGGATCGGCAGGGTGTTGCCCACGCGGATCGGCGCTTCGGCACCGCTCACCAGGGTGGCACCGGCTTCAACACCGCGCGGGGCGATGATGTAGCGGCGCTCGCCGTCGGCGTAGCACAGCAGGGCAATGTGTGCCGTGCGGTTCGGGTCGTATTCGACGCGCTCAACCTTGGCCGGAATACCGTCCTTGTTGCGCACGAAGTCGACCACGCGGTAGTGGTGCTTGTTGCCACCGCCACGGTGACGCACGGTGATGTGACCGTTGTTGTTGCGGCCGGCCTTCTGGAACTGAGGTTCCAGCAGGGGCGCGTAACCGTCACCCTTGTGCAGGTGATCACGCGTGACTTTGACGACGCCACGGCGACCGGGCGATGTCGGCTTGAGTTTGACGACGGCCATGATCAGACGCCCTCCCCACCAAAGTTGAGTTCCTGACCAGCGGCCAAGGTCACGTAGGCCTTGCGCACGTGGTCACGGCGACCCACGGTCTTGCCGAAACGCTTGGTCTTGCCCTTCTGGTTCAGAACGGCAACGGCGTCGACCTTGACCTTGAACATCATTTCCACAGCGGCCTTGATCTCGGGCTTGGTCGCATCGCGCAGCACCTTGAACAGGACGGCGTTCGATTTCTCGGCGGCCATGGTCGCTTTTTCGGACACGATCGGTGCCACCAGCACCTGCATCAGGCGCCCTTCATCAAAAGAGGTCGTGCTCATGCGAACATCTCCTTGAGCTTGTCGATGGCGGCCTTGGTCACGATCACTTTCTTGTAGTGAACCAGCGACACCGGATCGGCGTAACGCGGCTCGACAACCAGCACGTTGGGCAGGTTGCGCGAAGCCAGGTACAGGTTCTCATCGACTTCGTCGGCGATGACCAGAACCGATTGCAGGTTCATGGCCTTGAACTTGGCAGCCAGGGGCTTGGTCTTGGGCGAGTCCAGCTTGATGGAATCGACCACGGCCAGACGGCCTTCACGCACCAGCTGCGAGAAGATGGAGGCCATGCCGGCGCGGTACATCTTCTTGTTGAGCTTCTGGGTGAAGTTCTCGTCGGGGCTGTTCGGGAAGGTGCGACCGCCTCCGCGCCACAGGGGCGAGGACGTCATACCGGCGCGAGCGCGGCCAGTGCCCTTTTGCTTGAACGGCTTCTTGGTCGAGTGCTTGACCTGTTCGCGGTCCTTCTGGGCACGGGTGCCCTGGCGCGCGTTGGCCTGGTACTGCACCACCAGCTGGTGGATCAGCGACTCGTTGTAGTCACGACCAAACACGGTCTCGGGCACGTCCACGGTAGAAGCGGCCTGGCCCTGTTCGTTCAGGAGTTCGACTTGCATCAGTTCGCTCCCTTGTTGGTTTTGGCCTTGATGGCCGGGCGGACGGTCACAAAACCGCCGTCGGAGCCGGGCACGGCGCCACGGACCAGCAGCAGCTGGCGGGCTTCGTCGATGCGAACCACGTCCAGGTTTTGCACGGTCACGGTTTCGTCGCCCATGTGGCCGGTCATCTTCTTGCCAGGGAACACGCGACCGGGGTCTTGTGCCATGGAGATGGAGCCAGGCACGTTGTGCGAACGGCTGTTGCCGTGCGACGCGCGCTGCGAGCTGAAGTTGTGGCGCTTGATGGTGCCGGCAAAGCCTTTACCGATCGAGGTGCCCTGCACGTCGACCTTCTGGCCCACGGCGAACACAGCCGCAGCAGGCACCACAGCACCGGCGGGGTACTGGGCAGCCACGTCGGCAGCGACACGGAATTCCTTGAGGATTTCACCGGCTTCGACACCGGCTTTGGCCAGGTGACCAGCGGCAGGCTTGGTCACACGCGAAGCGCGGCGGGCACCAAAGGTGACCTGCAGCGCATCGTAGCCGTCGTTGGCTTGGGTTTTGACTTGTGCCACGCGGTTGTTTGACACGTCCAGCACGGTGACAGGAACTGCGTCCCCATCCTCGTTGAACAGGCGCATCATGCCCACCTTGCGACCCAACAACCCGAGGGAGTTGCTAAGACTCATCGTTTTCTCCGTTCCCGACTTCAATTGGCCGGGGCTGATGTTCAAGACCCGGCCATCTCATGACTGCCGGGGCTGACGGTGCATCAGGCGCCTTGCGGTGCCCGACACGGTTTATGACGCTACCAACGGTTGCTTTGACACAGCCGTTGGCGCACATCCAAATCACATCTCCAAGGGTAAACCCCGGGAAAGCCCGCGAGTATATCCCGCGTGCTGGTTTCTTGCAAGCCTTGCTTTTCAGCCAGGCCCGCAAAGCCACATCACTGCAGCTTGATCTCGACGTCCACGCCGGCCGGCAGGTCCAGCTTCATCAGGGCGTCCACCGTCTTGTCGGTCGGGTCGACGATGTCCATCAGACGCTGGTGGGTGCGGATTTCCAGCTGGTCGCGCGAGGTCTTGTTGACGTGCGGCGAACGCAGGATGTCAAAACGCTTCATGCGCGTCGGCAGGGGCACCGGGCCCTTGACGATGGCGCCGGTGCGCTTGGCGGTGTCGACGATTTCAGCGGCCGAGGTGTCGATCAGCTTGTAATCGAATGCCTTCAGGCGGATGCGGATCTTTTGCTTGGCGGACATGTGTGTGCTCCTTAAGCAATGATCTTGGCCACCACGCCGGCGCCCACGGTGCGGCCA
>NZ_JASATI010000084.1:0-5781 GCF_038440225.1 Hydrogenophaga sp. OTU3427
GGCCCCCCCGGGCCGGGGCCCCCGCCCACCACCATGCGGTGCGCGATGGTCTGGGGCAGCACGGCGGTGATGTCGTCGGGCGCCACGTAGTCGCGTCCGTCGAGCCAGGCCTGGGCCTTGGCCGCGCGCACCACCGCCAGCGCGGCGCGTGGGCTCAGGCCTTGCACGAACCAGCGGCCCGAGCGGGTGGTGGCCACGATGTCCTGCAGGTAGTTCATCACCGCGTCGGCGGTGTGCACCGCACCCACCGCCTGCTGGGCCCGGCGCAGACCCGGCAGATCCATCACCGGGCGCAGCGCCTGCAGCATGTCGCGCCGGTCCGCGCCCATCAGCAGCGCGCGTTCGGCGGCGCGGTCGGGATAGCCCAGCGACAAGCGCATATGGAAGCGGTCGAGCTGCGATTCGGGCAGCGCATAGGTGCCCAGCTGGTCGTGCGGGTTCTGTGTGGCGATGACGAAGAAGGGGGCGGGCAGGGGCCGGGTTTCGCCTTCGACCGTGACCTGCTTTTCCTCCATCGCCTCCAGCAGCGCGCTCTGGGTCTTGGGGCTGGCGCGGTTGATCTCGTCGGCCAGCAGCACCTGGGCGAACACCGGGCCGGGATGGAACACGAAAGCCTGCTTCTCGCGTTCGTAGATGGACACGCCGGTCAGGTCGCTGGGCATCAGGTCGGCGGTGAACTGCACGCGCGAGAACTGCAGGCCGAAGCAGCGCGCCAACGCGTGGGCCAGCGTGGTCTTGCCGACGCCAGGCACGTCTTCGATCAGCAGGTGCCCGCCGGCCAACAAACAGGCCACGCCGTCGTGTACCTGGGCCGGTTTGCCCATGATGACCGTGTTAAGCTGATCCAACAGCTCGTGAATTTGTCGGCGTGTGTCGTCCATGCCGGCACCATAGCGGAAATTCCTTGACATGAAGCCGACCGGATATTTCACCCACAAAGCGTTCAGGCGTCATGAGATGGGCGAGGGCCACCCAGAGTGTCCGCAGCGACTCGACGCGATCGAGGACCGCCTGCTGATCACCGGCCTGGAAACGGCGCTGGAGCGCCGCGAGCCGACGGCCGCCGCCTTGTCGGATGTGGAGCTGGCCCACGACCGCATGCACGTGGCGGCCTTGCGTGGACTCAGCGACCGCCTGGCCGAGGACATGCTGGCCGGCGGCCCGACCCATGCCAGCATCGACCCCGACACCTCGATCAACGCCCACACTTGGGAGGCTGCCTTGCTGGCGGCGGGAGCGGCCATCGACGCCACCGACGCCGTGATGGCCGGTGAACTGGAAAACGCCTTCTGCGCCGTGCGCCCGCCCGGCCACCATGCCTGCCACGACAAGGCCATGGGCTTCTGTTTCCTCAACAACGTGGCGATCGCGGCCAAGTACGCGCTGGCGCGCCACGGACTCAAGCGGGTCGCCATCATCGACTTCGATGTGCACCACGGCAACGGCACCGAGGACATCGTGGCCGGCGACGAGCGCATCCTGATGTGCAGCTTCTACCAGCACCCGTTCTATCCCGAGTGCCAGCATTCGACCGCCGCCAACCTGGTCAACATGCCGGTGCCGGCCTACACCCGCGGCATGGACGTGCGCGAGTTGATCGACATGATGTGGCTGCCCCGGCTGGAGGCCTTCCGGCCGCAGATGGTCTTCATCAGCGCCGGCTTCGACGCCCACCGCGAGGACGACATGGGCCAGATGGGCCTGGTCGAGAACGACTACATCTGGATCACGCAGCGCATCAAGCAGGTGGCCGACCGGCACGCCAAGGGCCGCATCGTGAGCTGCCTGGAGGGGGGCTACAACCTCAGCGCGCTGGGACGCAGCGTCGAGGCCCACATCCGGGTGCTGGCCGACGTCTGAACGCCGGTCCCGAGGTTTCCGCAGGTGGCCTGTGGTGGCAGGCCACGCATGTTTGACAACAGCAGCAGGAGGAACACACCATGAACAACAATTGGAACACCTTGTGGGAGTCCGTCCAGGCCGCGCTGGGCGGGCAAATACCCCATTTGCTGGGCGCCCTGGCCATGCTCGTCGGCGGCTGGCTGGTGGCGGTGCTGGTGCGCGCCGGGGCCCGCCGCGGCCTGGCTTTGCTGGGGGTCAACCGGGGCTTCGCGCGGCTCACCGGTCAGGCGGTGGACATCGAACGCGGGCTGGGTGTGACCCTGTTCTGGGTCGCCTTGCTGTTCGTGCTGGCCGCGGTGTTCAATTCGCTCGACCTGGCCCTGGTGTCCGGGCCGCTGGGGGCCTTGTTGACGCGCCTGTTTGAATACGCGCCCCGGCTGCTGGCCGGCGCCGTGCTGGCGCTGCTGGCCTGGCTGCTGGCCAGCGTCGTGCGACTGGTGGTCAACCAGGCGCTGTCCCGGACCACGCTCGACGAGAAGCTGGCCGAACACGCCGACATGGCGCCCATCAGCGACGGGCTGGGCCACGCGCTGTTCTGGCTGGTGATCCTGATGTTCGTGCCCGCCATCCTGGGGGCATTGCAGATGGACGGCCTGCTGGACCCCTTGCGCAACATGGTGGCCAAGACACTGGACATGGTGCCCAACGCCCTGGCTGCTCTGGTCATCGGGGGTGTCGGCTGGATCGTGGCGACGGTGTTGCGCAAGCTCACCACCAACCTGCTGCGCACCGCCGGCAGCGACGGTCTGGGCGCGCGTGCCGGCCTGGCCGAATCGGTGCGCTTGTCCAGCGTGGCCGGCCTGCTGGTGTTCGTGGCGGTCTTCCTGCCGGCCCTCATCGCCGCGCTCGACGCGCTCAAGGTCGAGGCCATCTCACGCCCGGCCACCGAGATGCTGGGCATGATGATGGCGGCCGTGCCCCACATCATCGCCGCCGGACTGATCCTGGTCATCACCTGGCTGGTGGCGTCCTTCGCCAGCCGCCTGCTGGCCAGCCTGCTGGGCACCCTGGGTTTTGACCGCCTGCCCGCCCACCTGGGCCTGCGGCACGCGTTCGAACGCACCCCGGCCTCGGTCTTCGTCGGCCACGTCGCGCTGTTTTTCGCCATGCTGTTCGCCACCGTGGAGGCGGCGGCGCAGCTGGGCTTTGGCCAGGTGGGATCGATCGTCGGCACCTTCATCCGTTTCGGTGGCGACGTGCTGCTGGGTTCGCTCATCCTGGTGGTTGGTTTCTGGCTGGCCAACCTGGCCCACGAGGCCATTAACCGTGCCGCCGGTCCCAGCAGCCAAGGCTTGGCGCGCATCGGCCGCTTCGCCATCCTGGCGCTGGTGCTGGCCATGGGCCTGCGGGCCATGGGCATTGCCGATGACATCGTCAACCTGGCTTTTGGCCTCACCTTGGGGGCGGTCGCCGTGGCGGTGGCCCTGTCCTTCGGCCTGGGCGGGCGTGAGGCCGCCGGCAAGCTGATGTCGCATTGGCTGGCGCGCTGGAGCGGCGACGGACGCGAGCCGCCCAAGGAATGAGGGGCGGGGCGCCTTGCGCCACAATTCAGGGATGACCGCTGTTTCTGCTCCCGACTCGCCGCTGCTGCACACGCGTGACGCCCGTGGCGTGCACACCCTGACCCTCAACACCCCGGGCGCCTACAACGTGCTCAGCGAGGCCATGCTGGGCGCCCTGCAGCAGGCGCTGGACGAGGTGGCTCGCGACAACGCCGCCCGCGTGGTGGTGGTGGGCGCCGCCGGCAAGGCCTTCTGCGCCGGCCACAACCTCAAGGAAATGCGTGCCCAGCCCGAACTGGCCTATTACCAGCGCCTGTTCGCCCAGTGCAGCCGCATGATGCTGGCCATCCAGAACCTGTCGGTGCCAGTGATCGCCCGCGTGCAGGGCCTGGCCACGGCGGCCGGCTGCCAGCTGGTGGCGCAGTGCGACCTGGCCGTCGCGGCCGAAGGCGCCAGCTTCGGTGTCAACGGCATCGACGTGGGCCTGTTCTGTGCCACGCCCAGCGTGCCGCTGGTGCGCAACATGGCGCCCAAGCAGGCCATGGAAATGCTGCTGACCGGCGAATTCATCGGTGCCGCCGAGGCCCAGGCCCGGGGCTTGGTGAACCGGGTGGTGCCGGCGAATGACCTGGACGCGGAGGTCGAGCGCCTGGTGGCCGCCATCCTGGCCAAGCCACGCGAGGCGGTGGCCATGGGCAAGGCCTTGTTCTACCGGCAGCGCGAGACCGGCATCGAGGCGGCCTACCAACTGGCCGGCCAGACCATGGCCTGCAACATGGCGCATGAGGTGGCACAAGAAGGCGTGTTGGCCTTCATCGAAAAGCGGCCGCCCGCCTGGCGGCGCGCCGACACCGGAGGGGACGCGTGATGGGGGCGACGGCAAGCGCACGGCCCATCGACGATTTCACCCAGTGGCTGGCGGCCTTCTCGCAGCCCAGCGTGCTCACCGAACTGGCCGCGCTGGTGGTCTGCGTGCTGCTGGCGGTGGGCGTGGTCGGGCTGTTGCGGCGCTCGCTGGGTCAGCACATCGACCACCGTTCGGTCTGGTTTGGCCGCAACCTGGTGGATGGCGTGCTGTTCCCGCTGCTGCTGCTGGGCTTGAGCTACGTGGCGCGCGCGGTCGTGGTCAAGTGGGTGCCGCAGCTGGTGGTGTTCAAGGTCGCCATTCCGGTCCTGGTCTCGCTGGTGGTCATCCGGGTCGGTGTCAAAGTGCTGCGAGCCGCCTACGACGACAGGCCCTGGATCCATGCCATCGAACGCACCATCTCCTGGCTGGCGTGGCTGGCCATGGTGCTGTGGGTCAGCGGCCTGCTGCCGGTGGTGCTGGCGGAGATGGAGCAGATCACCTGGAAAATGGGTGCCAGCCGGATATCGCTGCGCACCCTGCTCGAAGGCGCCGTCACCGCCGCCGCTGTCCTGATCGTCACGCTCTGGATTTCCTCCGCCATCGAATCGCGCCTGCTGCGCTCGGCCGTGGGCGGGGAGTTGTCGCTGCGCAAGGCCATCAGCAACGCCACCCGTGCATTGCTGATGTTCGTGGGCCTGCTGATGGCGCTGACGGCGGTGGGCATCGACCTGACCGCCCTGTCCGTGCTGGGGGGCGCCGTCGGCGTGGGCATCGGTTTTGGCCTGCAGAAGCTGGCTGCCAACTACGTGAGCGGCTTTGTGATCCTGGCCGAACGCAGCATGCGCATCGGCGATCTGGTGCGGGTTGACACCTTCGAAGGCCGGGTCACGGACATCAAGGCACGCTATACCCTGATCCGCTCGGCCACAGGGCGCGAGGCGATTGTGCCGAACGAGACGCTGATCACCAGCCGGGTGGAAAACCTCTCGCTGGCCGATCCCAAGATGTGGCAATCCACGCTGGTGGCGGTGGGCTACGAGAGCGATGTCGAGCTGGTCACGCGGCTGCTGATGGAGGCCGCCGAGGCCCAGCCGCGTGTCCTGCTCGATCCGCCACCCAGCGTGGCCATGACCGCTTTTGGCGCCGATGGTCTGGAGTTCACCCTGGCCTACTGGATGGCCGACCCGGAGAACGGGCAGAACAACCTCAAGTCCGACATCAACCACGCGGTGCTCAAGGCCTTCCGTGCGCACCAGATTGACATACCTTATCCGCAGCGGGTGGTGCATGTGGCACCGTCGGCCGCGCCGGTGCGATGAAACTGTCGGCCGGCACCCAGGGGGGCGGCCTGAAAAAAATGCTCGGCCCAAACCCCGGGTTGGCCCGTATAATCCATAAAAAAGCACGATCGTTCGTTTTTCGTGATGTCCACGTTCTACAATCCGAATCGGAAATTGACGTTGACGTAAACGTAAAGTATTTGACTGTCTTTTCTTCAACCATTCAGGAGCCGCAACAATGAAGGTCTTG
>NZ_JASATI010000085.1:0-5412 GCF_038440225.1 Hydrogenophaga sp. OTU3427
TCACCGCGCACGTGGGTGGTGTCTTTAGCAACTCAGCATGCAACTACTGCTTGCCTGGCGCAGGCTTGTCCGGAAACGCGAGTCAATTCGCGCACCGGCTGTTGAACATAACCACCAATCGGAGAACACAAAACTTGCAAAAGCAAAGTTGCAATGTCGCGTTCTAGCAAAGTTCAGATGTCGCATAGTAGGCTGCCGTGGGCTCCGAGGCATGGCAATGGCGACTCTCAATGCGACGATCACCATGACCATGCGCGAGGCAGACCGGCTCAAGATTGTCCAGTCGATAGCGCACAGGAGCTTGGAGTTGGCCAGGCTGCTGTCAGGAAGCGCGCAGCGCCCGGTCACCATCATCCGCGAGCGGTATGCTGACTTCGTGCGTATTTCAGCCCATCGTGGACGGCATTTCAGGTTGATGGTGGACGGGATTTCAACGTAGTCGTGGACGGCGTTTCAGTCTGATCGTGGACGCTGTTTCAGCGCCATCGTGGACGAAGGGGGTTGGGGGGGGCGGACGTTTTCTTGGACTGGTTTATGCCGCAAGTCCAAGGCTCGCCCGATACTCGAGAGGGCTGAGACAGCCCAGTGAGATCTTGATCCGCTTCTCGTTGTACCAGCGGATGTAGGAATCAACCACCTCAATAAATTGCTCAATGGAGGTGCTCTTCCAGTCCCGAGGATAGAACAGTTCGGTCTTGAGTCTGCCGAAGAAGCCTTCGCAGGCAGCGTTGTCAGGCGAGCAGGCCTTTCGCGACATCGAGCGAGTGAGGTTCGCTGTGCTCATTCTTGCCAGCCAGCCTGGCCACCGGTAGTGGCCTCCACGGTCAAAGTGAACCACGGGCCGGTCGGTGGTTTCTGCGACTGTCTCAATGGCCGCATCCAACATCGTGTTGACGAGCTCTGCGTCTGGACTGGTTCCAAGGGTCCAGCTCACCACCATCCCATCGAAGCAGTCGATGATCGGCGACAGGTAGACCTTGCCCGCCGGGATCTGGAACTCCGTGATGTCAGTCAGCCACTTCTCATTGGGAGCGTCGGCCTGGAAGTCCCGGTTGATGATGTTCTCAGGTGCTGGACTGATCTCGCCGAGATAGGACGCGTACCTGCGCCGCTTGGGCTTGGCAACGGCCAGGCTCTCCTGCTTCATCAACCGTTGCACCACCTTCTCCGAGATGGTGACGTGATGCCTGCTCAGCGATGCCTGCAGCCTGCGGTAGCCGTAGCAGCGGTGGTTCGTCTCGAAGATGTCGGTGATAGCGCGGCGCGCATCGACGTACTTATCGGCTACCTTCACACGGGCCCGATGGTAGAAGTACGAGCTTCGGGGCAACCCCAACTGCGCCAGGAGCGCTGGCACGCCATAGTGCTCCTTGAGGGCGTCAATCAGCAGTGTCTTCTCCCGGTTGGCCAGGAGTTGCAGATCGACGCCCAGGCCTTTTTTTAAGATTTCGGTGGCCTTCTCCAAAAGGTCGCGTTCGAGCTGCAGTTGTCGTACTTGCCGTTGCAGTGTTTCGAGCTGACGTTCCAGCTCAGCCTGGTGTGGTGCTGCTGCAGGCGGTGAGAGATTGCGGCGTTTCATGGATGCGGGAGCCTCTGGACCGAGTAGCTGGTTTTTCCAGTTGTACAACGTCGGCCTGCACACGCCTAGTTTTTCGGCGACCGCCTGTGCGCTTCCAGGTCGAGAACACAGCTCTCTGACCCCTGCTAATTTCATTGAATCGGGATATTTTGGCCGCCTGACGCTTCCGACAATGGCCTGCCTACTCTGCGGAAACGCTTCGCGGATCCAGTCGGTCAACGTCCCCCGACTGGGATAGCCAAGCGCGCGAATGGTCGCGGCAATGCATCGGTCGAGGGCGATGTACTGCTTCACCGCAACCTGCATCTGCTCAAGCGAGTACTTCGGCTCCCGACGTGCATAGCCCATCGGCAAATCGAGACGATGCTCAAACTCCCGATGCCAACCCTTCAATGCGTTCTTCGTCGGATAACCCAACTGGCGGATGGTCGGCCCCACCCGTTTGCCAAGCTTGATGTAGAGCTCGACCGCTCGAATCCTGTCCTCGTACGAATACATGTACTACCTCCTGGTAGTCCAAATTTTCGTCCGCACCCCCCTCTGATCATTTTCGATTCCAATTAACAATAATTATCAATACTCGGCAAATTTAAGGAAGCGCCAAGGCGGAAAAGGCTCTCTTCGAAAGCAAAAAATTGCTTACATCAATCGCAATGACTGCTATAACGCTGGGCACATTTCCACCCCAATTCGGCCAGCGGTCCAGCCAGTCGCCCGGTCTCAACCGCGTCCGGCGCGTTGGCGTTGCCATCGTGCGCGCGCTGTGCGATGCCGTGCAGGATGGCCGCCATGCGAAACAGGTTGTAGGCCATGTAGAAGTCCCAGTGCTCGATGGGCTGGCGCCCGGTGGCCGCCTCGTAGCGCCGGATGTAGGACGCCTCGTCGGGCAGGCCCAGGGCCGCGAAGTCCAGGCCGGCGATGCCGCGCCACAACGAGGGCGGGATGTGCCAGCTCATGCAGTGGTAGGAGAAGTCGGCCAGCGGATGGCCCAGGGTCGACAGCTCCCAGTCGATCACGCCGATGACACGCGGGCGCACCGGGTCGAACACCAGATTGTCCAGCCGGTAGTCGCCATGCACGATGCGGGTCTCGTCGCCAGGCGGGATGTGCTCGGGCAGCCACTCCATCAGGCGCGGCAGCGCCTCGCCCAGCGGCAGCGTGGAGGCGCGGCATTGCCGCGACCAGCGTTCGATCTGGCGCTGGAAGTAGTTGCCGGGGCGGCCGAAGTCGCCAAGCCCCACCGCCTGGTGGTCCACGCCGTGCAGCGCGGCCAACACGCGGTTCATCTCGTCGTAGATGGCCGTGCGTTCGCCCGGCGCCAGGCCGGGCAGCGACTGGTCCATCAGCACCCGGCCCTGCAGGAACTCCATCACATAGAACGGCGTGCCGATGAGGCTGCGATCCTCGCAGAAGGCCAGCATGCGCGGCACCGGCACGTCGGTGCCGGCCAGTGCCTTCATGACGCGGAACTCGCGGTCCACCGCATGCGCGCCGGCCAGCAACTGGCCCGGCGGCTGCTTGCGCAGCACGAACTGGTCGGCCCCCGACTGCAGCCGGAAGGTGGGATTGGATTGCCCGCCCGAGAAGGGTGCGGCGCTCAGGGGCGCGCTGCCGCAGACCCCCTGCTCGCGCAGGTAGGCGTGCAGCGCGGCGGTGTCGAAGTGGTCCGTCACAACGTGTTGACCAGGTGAGCGCCGTCGACGGCTAGGGTGGCGCCGGACATGGCCGCGCCGGCATCGGAGGCCAGCAGCAGCAGGGGGCCATCAAGATCGCCCAGTTCACCGAAACGCCGGCTCGGAATGCGCGCGCGCAGTTTCGCGCCGGCCTCGCTGTGCAGGAAGTCGCGGTTGAGGTCGGTGACCACGTAGCCCGGTAGCAGTGCGTTGACGCGGATCTGGTGGCGCGCCAGCTCAAGCGCCAGCGCCTTGGTGGCCTGGACCACGCCAGCCTTGGAGATCGCATACGGCGCCACGCCGCCGGCGACGCGCTCGCCCAGAATCGAGGCCACGTTGACGATGGCGCCACCCTTCCCCGCGGCCACCATGCGGCGCGAGCCTTCGGTGGCCACCAGCCAGCAGCCCTTGAGGTTGGTGTCGAGCACCTGGTCGTAGTCCTCGGGGGTCTGCGCCAGCGCGGGTTTGGTCACGGTCACGCCAGCGTTGTTGACTACCACGTCCGGCGTGCCCCATTCGCCGATGCGATCGAAGGCCTGGGCCACGCTGGCGGGATCGCTCACGTCCATGGCGAAGGGCCGGGCCCGGTCACCGCCGTCGCCGATCTCGCGCACCAGCTGCTCCAGCTTGTCCACCCGCCGAGCGGCCAGCGCCACGCGGGCGCCCGCGCCGGCCAGCAGGGCCGCGAAGTGTCGGCCCAGACCGCTGGACGCGCCGGTCACGAGCACCAGCCGGCCGTCGAGGCGGAATCGGTCCGCGGTCGGGAACGGTGTCGTCATGCGCCACGCTCCTGCAGGTGAGCGAGCTTGCGCGCCATGCTCCAGCGGTGCACTTCGTTGGGGCCGTCGTAGATGCGAAAGGCCCGCATGTCGGTGAAGATGCGCATCACCGCCGATTCCGCGGTCACGCCGCGCCCGCCCAGTATCTGCACGCAGCGGTCCACCACGCGCCACTCGGCTTCCGAACACACCACCTTGGCGCGGCTGGACTCGAAATTGCACTTATGCCCCTGGTCGAGCATCCAGGCGGTGTGCCAGATGTGCAGCCGCGCGGTTTGGAGGTCCATGTCGTTGTCAGCCAACATGAAGCCCACGCCCTCGTGTTCGGCAAGCGGTTTGCCAAAACCGTGGCGCCGGCTGGCGTAGGCCAGCGCCTCGTCGTGGGCACGCCGGGCCTGTCCCAGCCAGCGCATGCAGTGCGTCAGGCGCGCCGGCGCCAGGCGCACCTGGGCGTAGCGAAAGCCCTTGCCCACCTCGCCCAGCACGTCGGTCGCCGGCACGCGCAGGTTCTGGAAGCGCAGCACGCCATGGCCGCCGGCGAAGCAGCGGTCCATCGCGTCCATGTTGCGCTCCAGCACGATGCCCTCGCGGTCCATGTCGCTCAGGAACATGGTCGCCGAGCCGTCCTCCATGCGCGCCATGATGATGACGTAGGAGGCTCCGTCGGCCCCGGTGATCAGCCACTTGAGGCCATTGATCACGTAGTGGTCGCCGTCGCGCACCGCAGTGGTGGCCAGCATGGAGGGGTCCGAGCCCGCGCCCGGGTCGGGCTCGGTCATGGCGAAGCAGGAGCGGGTGTACCCCTGCACCTGGGGCCGCAGCCAGCGTTCCTTCTGCGCCTCGGTGCCCACAGCCTCCATGAGGTGAATGTTGCCCTCATCCGGCGCATGAATATTGAGAGCAGTCGGGCCTAAGTGCGAATATCCAGCCTCTTCAAACACTACCGCTTTTGCAATGTGACTGAGGCCGAGTCCACCCATCTCGCATGAAGCGTGAGGCGTGAGCAATCCTGCCTCCCTCGCAAGATCAACAAGTTCTGTACGAAGGTCATCATCAGGACCATGCACACCAAGGCGCAAGTCGCCCTCTAGGGGAATAACTTGTTGAGTGATGAACTTCTTCGTACGATCACGCAATTCCTGCATCTCAGGAGGGATATTAAAATTCATTGTCAAGATATGCAAATAGAAATCAACCAAAACGTACTAGGGCAAGCTCACTCCATCAATGGAGCTATTTGCCGCGAAGCTTGCAAACTGCGCCAGAAAGTCCATCAAACCAGTGGTTCGATATTCGATGTGATCACTGGCTCAGTTGTGCTGATGAATCAACAAGCACGGTCCATCGCCCGATTCGATCAGCTTGATCAGCGTAGCCCTAA
>NZ_JASATI010000086.1:0-5343 GCF_038440225.1 Hydrogenophaga sp. OTU3427
GCAAAGCCGGACCCACGGCATCCCCGGCTGGACCGCTTCATGCGTCGCGGGTCGCGCTCCGATGAGGGCCGGGCGGGGAATGGCCCTCAGGCCGTCAGGCGCTGCAGCGCTTCCTGGTACTTGGCGTAGGTCTGGGCGATGACGTCGGCCGGCAGGGCCGGCGAGGGCGGCGTCTTGTCCCAGGGTTGGCCGTTGACCGTGGCCTGTTCCAGCCAGTCGCGCAGGAACTGCTTGTCGTAGCTGGGCGGGTTCTTGCCTTCGGCCAGGGCCTGGGCATAGCCCTCGGCCGGCCAGTAGCGCGAGGAATCGGGCGTCAGCACCTCGTCCATCAGCACCAGTGTGCCGTCCTTGTCGAGGCCGAACTCGAACTTGGTGTCGGCGATGATGATGCCCTTCTGGGCGGCGATCTCGCTGGCCGTCTTGTAGATGGCGATGCTGATGTCGCGGATGCGGGTGGCCAGGTCCAGACCGATCATCTCGACCGTCTTCTCGAAGGTGATGTTCTCGTCGTGTTCGCCCACCTCGGCCTTGGCGGCGGGGGTATAGATGGGCTCGGGCAGCTTGGCCGCGTTGGTCAGGCCCTCGGGCAGGGGCACGCCACACACATGGCGGTTGTCCTGGTATTCCTTCCAGCCACTGCCGGCCAGGTAGCCGCGCACCACGGCCTCCACCGGGATAGGCTTGAGCCGCTTTACCAGCATGGCGCGGCCCTGGACCTGGGCCACCTCGGCCGGCGTGACCACACTCTCGGGCGCTTCGCCGGTCAGGTGGTTGGGGCAGATGTGGCCCAGCTTGCCGAACCAGAACAGCGCCATCTGCGTCAGCAGCGCGCCCTTGCCCGGGATCGGCTCGCCCATGATGACGTCGAAGGCGCTGATGCGGTCGGACGCCACCATCAGGATGCGGTCGTCGCCGACGGCGTAGTTGTCGCGCACCTTGCCGCGGGCCAGCAGGGGCAGGGAGGTGATGGCGGAGGTGTGGACGGCGGAGGAGGTGGTCATGAGAGAAGCTTCAGTTGAGGTTCTATGGAAGCGATGGCGCTGAAGTCGGCATCGCGGGCGAGCAGGGGCAGATCGGCCTCCAGGGCGCAGGCGGCCACCACGCAGTCGTTGGGGCTGCGTGGTGTCAGGCCTTGCCAGCGGCAGCGCGCGTAGAGCTGGGCCGCGTGGCGGTGCAGGTCGGCCAGGTTGTCGGGTTCGAACACGGGCAGCTGTTCCAGTTCGCGCTGCAGCCGCATGAAGTGGGTGGGCGAACGCGCGCCCTGCAGCACTTCCTGCAGCACCACCGCCGGCACGACGATGGGGTCACCGTCGCGCAGCGCGCGCAGCACCCGCTGGTCGGCGCGGGAGCCGGTGGCGCGCAGGTACTCGATCCAGGCCGAGGTGTCGACCATCATGGTTTTTTTGGGCGCGGTTTCGGTTCGTTGGCCAGCAGAGGTTCCACCGGGTGCAGCCGGTAGGCTTCGTCGGGGTCGTAGTCGTCGGCCAGGGTGCCCGCGCCGCGCAAGCCCAACAGGCCGGAGTAGTCGGGCTTGCGCACGTAGGCCTTGAGGGCCGCCTCGATGGCGGCCTTCTTGGTCTTGACGCCGGCGCGTGCCATGGCCTGGGCCACGAGCTCGTCGTCGAGAACGATGTTGGTGCGGGTGTTCATGGGGTGGCGGATCGCAATACACATCGAATGTGTATGATCGCATTATGCCCCAACACCGGGCTTGTGCATCAGCGCCACGTTGCGTGCCGGCACCTCCATCCGCCAGCCATGCCGCCGGGCGATGTGGGCCAGCGTGGCCTCGCGGTAGAACACCACGTGGGTGGGGTCGCGCCGGTAATGCCATTGGGCAAAACGCGTGTCGTCGGTCTGGAAACCCGTCATCAGCGCCAACCAGCCGCCGGGCTGGAGCAAAGCGTCCAGACGCATGAATTCGTGGGCCGGTGCGTGAAAGTGCTCGATCACTTCGGTGCAGGTGATGAAGCCGTAGCGGGTGTCCAGCGCGTGGGGGTCGGGGTGGAAAAACGGGTCGTAGAGCGTCACGCCGTGGCCGGCGGCGCGCAGCATCTGCGCCAACACCGGACCGGGGCCGCAGCCGTAGTCCAGGCCCTGGCTGCCGGGTGCGAGGCGGTCCAGCAGCGGGTCGGCCACGCGCTTCAGGAAGGCGACGTAGCCGGGGTCGTCCGGCGTGTTCTGGTGCTGTTCGTATTCGGCCCGCTCCTGCACGGCGTCCGGGCGCTGGGCGGGGTCGAGGAAGGTGGCCTCGCAGCCATCGCAGCGTTGGTAGTCGCGCCCGCCCACAGACACAAAGGCCCGCGTGCGCGGGCCTTCACAGACGGGGCAGGTGGTCGTCTTCAGTTCACCACCTGGGCCAGCGCGCCGGACGCGTACTTGCCCGCCATGACCTGCAGGCCCTGGCCCTGGATCTTGGCGCCCTGGCCTTCGCAGCCGAACTCCAGGTAGCGCTGCTTGCAGACCGCCTTGGCGGCCTCGCGCGCGGGCTTGAGCCACTCGCGGGCGTCGAACTTGTCCGGGTTCTCCGCCAGGAACTTGCGCACCGCGCCGGTCATGGCCAGGCGGATGTCGGTGTCGATGTTGATCTTGCGCACGCCGTGTTTGATGGCTTCCTGGATCTCGGCGATGGGCACGCCGTAGGTTTCCTTCATCTTGCCGCCGTACTGGTTGATGATGGCCAGCAACTCCTGCGGCACCGAGGACGAGCCGTGCATCACCAGGTGGGTGTTGGGGATGCGCTTGTGGATTTCCTTCACGCGCGAGATCGCCAGGATGTCGCCGGTGGGCGGGCGGCTGAACTTGTAGGCGCCGTGGCTGGTGCCGATGGCAATCGCCAGGGCGTCGAGCTGCGTGGCCTGCACGAACTGGGCGGCTTCCTCCGGGTCGGTGAGCATCTGGCTGTGGTCCAGCTTGCCTTCGGCGCCGATGCCGTCTTCCTCGCCGGCGTCGCCGGTTTCCAGGTTGCCCAGGCAGCCCAGCTCGCCTTCGACCGTGACGCCGACCTTGTGCGCCATCTCCACCACTTGGCGGGTCACGTCCACGTTGTAGCCGAAATCGGCCGGGGTCTTGCCGTCCTCGCGCAGCGAGCCGTCCATCATCACCGAGCCAAAACCCAGGGAAATCGCGCCCTGGCAGATCTTGGGACTGGTGCCGTGGTCCTGGTGCATCACCAGCGGGATGTGGGGGAAGGCCTCGGTGGCGGCCTGGATCAGGTGCTTGATGAAGGACTCGCCCGCGTACTTGCGCGCCCCGGCGCTGGCCTGCAGGATGACCGGCGCGCCCACCTCGTCGGCGGCGGCCATCACGGCCTGGACCTGCTCCAGGTTGTTGACGTTGAAGGCTGGAATGCCATAACCATTGGCCGCAGCGTGGTCAAGCAGTTCGCGCATGGAAACGAGCGCCATGGAAATCTCCTGGAGGGTTGAGTGGGGGCGCGGCGTGTGGTAACGCCGCTGTAACCGCGTATTTTAACGAGCGCACCTGGTGCCAGTCTGCTCGGTCCCCAACGGATAGCCGCCGCGTCCAGCCTCAGCCGCCATCGGCGACAAGTTCAAATTGATCATTGTTTGGATTTTCCGTGGTGTTCGTCCCCAAGAATCTCACGCGTGCGATGGGCACAGAAGGGAGTTCGAGTCGATGGGCACGTCGTTTCTCAGGCCATGGGGCCTCGTGTTGTGGTGGTGTATGGCCTGGGCCTCTGGGGCCCGGGCCGCGGAGATGGAGCTGTCCAGGTTGGCTGTGCCCAGCGATGGCGATGGCGTGGTCATCCTCTCGCTCAGTGTGTCCAGCGTCGACACGATGGCCTTGGTCTCGTTTGCACTCATGGAGGGCGAAGGCCAGGTCAAGCTGGATCAGCACTCCGTGGGCCGCCCGCTGTTCAACTTCAATGAACAACTCAGCGGCCTGGACGGGCGTTGGGGCCGGGTGGTGGCGCTCAAGCTTCGGCCAGGCACCTACCGCTGGGGTGTGGTGAGCTCTTTTCTAGGCGGGGGAGGGCCAGCGCACATACGCAATTCCGAAGACATACGGCGGACATTTGTGGTTGAGCCCAACAAAGTGCTGTACCTCGGCAACCTGGATGTGCTGACCGTTGTCGAGCCCGGCCTCAAGGCGGGCAACCTGTTCGCCGCCCTGCTGTTTGGCGTGATGAATTTTGATGTGCAGGCCCACTCGCATGTCCGCAACATGTGGGAGGCTGATCTGAAAATCATCAAGTCGCAACGTCCCAGCTTTGATCCGGCGGTGGTGGACACGCGCTTGATGCGCGACGAGCGCGACGACGCGATCGATCAAACCGTGGCCGACGTGAAGGCCGCTGCCGCCACAGGCGACGCCGGGGCCCGGGCCGCCTGGGCGGAGGCGTCGGTGTTCGGTTACGCGATGTTGCCGGACCTGCGCCATCTGCGCCTGCCAGCCACCCTGGCTTTTGACCCGGCGACGTTCGACGGCTTCGTGGCCTCGGCCGGCAATCCCGCAGGGCTGGGCGCCTTGGTCCAGTGGGCCCTGGACAACCCCGTGGCCAGAACCCGCGCGCCGATGCCGCTGGCGCCCGCCCCCTTGCAGGCCTTGGTGCAGGCCGCCGCCGACCGGTATGCCGTGCCTGGGGCGACCTATCTGTTGCGTGATGCTCGCTTTGGTGTGGCGAGCGACACCGCGCTGCGCGGCGTCTGGAAAAACCGCGCGCGTGCGGTCCAGATGCGCGAGGGCATGAGCCAGTCCGATGTGCTGGAAACCCTGTTGGGCAAACGGCCTGCCGAACAACTGGCCGACATCAAGGCCCAACGCAGGCTGGTGGCGATGACCCCGAGTGGCCGCCACGTCACGTGGACAAGCGATGGCACCGAACCGTTGGAAACCGCCGCCGACCAGCTGATCAAGCGCTGCAACGAAGACACCGGTGAGGCTTGCTGGATCGTCGCCCAGGACCGGCAGAGCAGGCTGCCCATTTGCAACGCGGCCATGTGGGCCACCGGCCTGGCTCAAGCGCATCCCCCTGCCCATTGGCCGGACGCTACCGCGCAGGCCGTGGCCGGCGCGCCGTGGGCGGCGGCCTACCAGCAGTGGCTGGCGCAGGAGAAGGCGGCGCAAACACATCCGCGCAGCGTGGTGTGGGACCCCGGCTTGCAGCGGGCCTTCACGGCGGCGGGCGACTGCTTGGCCAGTCACCGCGCGGTGCAGGCCTGCAAGGCTCAGGGCGGTCAGGTGTGCCAGGTGGTGCTGCAGGACGACAAGCTGTTGCTTCCCGCCCCCGGCCTCACCCCGCCCGACAGATCTTGAGCATGTTCGTCCCGCCCGGGGGGGGGCCGGGGGGGGGGGGGGGGGGGGGGGGGGGGGAGGGCC
>NZ_JASATI010000087.1:0-4631 GCF_038440225.1 Hydrogenophaga sp. OTU3427
ATTGCGCACCACCAGGTCGAGGGGCTCAGACATGGGGCGCTCCTGCACCATTGGGCGTCGTTTGCACCAAATTAGTGTTGACAATAACGTTGACAAAATGTTCGACGATCATTTCGTGGGTTCCTGTGGGCTCCGTGCAACTAGCGTGCCAGCTTGACGGTAGTTGACAAACAAAATGGGTGTGGCGGCTATGGTCGTTGGAATCTGTTTTGTTGGCACTAGTGTTTACACTTATGTCGACAAAACAATGCTGCGGCATCATCAACACCGCTGGCACGAACGGTGCTCAACCGTGTCCGGCTGTCCGCCATGCTGTTTTTGTTTGGAGATCCCATGTCATCCGCTGTCCGCCTGGGTGTGCTCACCCCTTCGTCCAACACCGCGCTGGAGCCCCTGACCTCGGCCATCGTGGCCGGTCTGCCCGGCGGCAGTGCCCATTTCTCGCGCTTTCGCGTCACGGAGATCGCGCTCTCGTCCCAGGCGCTGGGCCAGTTCGACGACAGCAAGATCCTGGCGGCGGCCGAATTGCTGGCCGATGCCCGGGTGGACGTGATCGGCTGGAGCGGCACCGCCGCGGGCTGGCTGGGGTTTGATGCCGACCTGCGCCTGGTCGAGCGCATCCGCGAGCGCACCGGCCTGCGCGCCACCACCGCGGTGCTGGCCTTGAACGAGCTGCTGGCGCTGCGGGGCGTGGAGCGGCTGGCGCTGGTGACGCCTTACACCGGCGATGTGCAGCAGCGGATTGTCGACAACTACCGGGCCATCGGTGTCGAGGTTGTGGCCGAGCGGCACCTGGGCATCCATGTCAACCACGATTTCGCGCTGGTGCCTCCCGACACCCTGCGGGGTTTGATGCGCGAGGTCGCCGCGGCCCGTCCCCAGGCCATCGCTACCTACTGCACCAACCTGCACGCGGCCCAGTTGGCGCCCGCGGTGGAGGCCGAGCTGGGCCTGCCACTGCTGGACACGGTGAGCACCACGGTCTGGGGCATGTTGCGCGCCGTGGGGGCCGACCCGGCCCAGGTCAATGGCTGGGGGCAGTTGTATGGCTGGAAGTGACCATGTCCACGGCCAAGCCTGCGCGGGGCACGGTCATGGACAGGTCGATAGAATGATCGCAGACCATTTTGTCGACATTGCGGCGTCGCTGCCGCAGCCCAAGCCGAGCACCATGCCACGCACTGCGCGATCAACGCCGCCCACCGCCCTTCTGGAGCGTGAAAAGTCCAACGACGAGATTTACGAGCGGATTTACGTCGCCATCCTGGAACACCGCCTGCACCCCGGCACCAAGCTGGGCGAGGACCGGCTGGCCAACATCTTCAATGTGAGCCGCGCCCGCGTGCGCGAGGTGCTGGCCCGGCTGGCGCACGAGCAGATTGTCGACCTCTACCCGCAGCGCGGCGCCTTTGTGGCCAAGCCCACGCCCGAGCAGGCCATGGACGTGTTCGAAGCCCGGCGCCTGATCGAGCCGGCCGTGATCCGGCGCTTGATCGCCAATCTGACGCCCGACAAGGTGGCTCGCCTGCGCCAGCACCAGGAACTGGAGCTGGACGCGCGGCGCCGGGAAGACCGTCGCGCCGTGGTGCGCCTGTCGGGCGAGTTCCACCAGCTGCTGGCTCAACTGGCCGGCAACTCGGCGCTGGCGCGCAGCCTGCGCGAGCTGTCGACGCTGACCTGCCTGATCATCTTCCTCTATGACGCGCCCACCGCCATCAGCTGCCGCGCCGACGAACACTCGGACATCATCGACGCCATCGCCAAACGCGACGCGACGCGCGCCGAGAAGCTGGTGATCGAGCATCTTGACCACATCGAGAAAAGCCTGACCCTGCACAGTTCGCCGGTGGAGGTGGACCTGGAAGCTGTCTTCAAGGACTGAGCGGGCGCCGCGCGGCGGTGACCAAGGCCATTGCTCATGCCGGTGGCGCGGGCGCTGTGTGTCTGAAACCGTGGGCACGGGAACCCTTTGGGTGCGCCAGCGCTCATTCAGGCATGAACACTCACAAACTGTTGTCCCTTTTCGATCAACCCCGTGTCGGCGTGCTGCTGCTGCGCTGGAGCCTGGCCCTGCTGATGCTGCCCCATGGCGTGGCCAAGCTGTCCAATGGCGTGGACGGCATCGCTGGCATGCTGCAGTCCATGGGCCTGCCCGGCTTCCTCGCCTATGGCGTCTACCTCGGCGAGGTGGTGGCGCCGCTGTTCTTGTTGCTGGGTCGCTTCGTGGTGCCGGCCGCGCTGGTGATCGCCATCAACATGGTGTTCGCCGTTGGCCTGGCCCACCTCGGGCAGTTCTGGACGCTGGGCAAAAGCGGCGGCTGGGCGCTGGAGTTGCAGGCCTTCTTTTTCATCACCGCCGTCGTGGTCGCGCTGACGGCGCGCTCGCGGCCGGCCTGACGCGCGGCGGGCCGCTCAGCCCGCGATCTGTTCCAGCACCGCGTCGCGTTTGCGCCGCAGGTGCTCCACCAGCAGCCGGCGCATGGCCTGGCCGTCGCGCGCCTTGAGCGCGCGCAGCATCTGGGCGTGTTCGTCCAGCGCGTGCGCCCACTTGACCTCGTCCTGGTTGGATCGGAAACGCAGCGCGTGCAGGCGGCGGTTGAGCTGTTGCCAGGTCTGGCGCAGCACCGGGTTGTCGGCCAGGCGGCTGAGCCAGTCGTGCACCTGCGCGTTGGCCGCGTAATAGGCCTGCAGGTCGCGGCGTTCGAAGGCCGCCTGCATGTCGTACTGCAAGGCCTGCAGTTCCGACAGCGCGGTGTCGGTCACGCGCGCCGCCGCGCGTTCGCCGGCCAGGCCCTCCAGTTCGGCGATCACGTCGAAGGTGTTCAGCACCTCCTCGCGCGTCAGGCGCGGGGCGAAGGCGCCGCGCCCGGGCTCCAGCGTCACCATGCCCTCGGCCGCCAGCAGGCGTATGGCCTCGCGCAACGGCGTGCGCGAGATGCCCAGCTGCTCGCACAAGACCCGCTCGTTGAGCTTGGCCCCGGCCGGCAGCGTGCCTTCGACCAGCAGCTTGCGCAGGCGCTGGGCCACTTGCTGGTGCAGCGCATCGCGCACCACGGGCAGGTCGTCGTCCAGGGCAAGGTCCATGGGCGGATTATGTATGCAAAAGACAAAAGCGTTGTCACCTATGGCCACATGAGAGAGTGCATGCTATTGTTTGGCTAGTTTTGTATTTTGTATGCAAAAAAGGAGAAACACATGCCCAACCTGAATTTCCACCCCGCCGGCCGCCACAGCCTGTCCATTCCGGGCCCCAGCCCGGTGCCCGACCGCCTGCTGAGGGCCATGAGCTACCCCACCATCGACCACCGGGGCCCCGAGTTCGGCGTGCTGGGCCACCAGGTGCTGGCGGGCCTGCAGCGCATCTTCCAGACCCGCCACCCGGTGGTGGTCTACCCGGCCTCGGGCACCGGCGCCTGGGAAGCGGCCCTGGTCAACACCCTGAGCCCGGGCGACAGCGTGCTGATGTACGAGACCGGGCATTTCGCCAGCCTGTGGAAGAAGATGGCCGAGCGCCTGGGCCTGCGGCCCGAGTTCGTGGCCCTGCCCGGCACCTGCGCCGAGACCGGCCTGCCCCTGAGCTGGCGCCATGGCGTGCAGGCCGACCTGATCGGGCAGCGCCTGCGCGACGACCGCGAGCACCAGATCAAGGCGGTCTGTGTGGTGCACAACGAGACCTCCACCGGCGTCACCTCCGACATCGCCGCCGTGCGCCGCGCCATCGACGCCGCCGGCCACCCGGCGCTGCTGCTGGTGGACACCATCTCGGGCCTGGCCTCGGCCGACTACCGGCACGACGCATGGGGCGTGGACGTGACCGTCAGCGGTTCCCAGAAAGGCCTGATGCTGCCGCCCGGCATCAGCTTCAACGCCCTGTCGCCCAAGGCCATCGCCGCCTCGCACACGGCGCGCCTGCCCAAGGCCTTCTGGGCCTGGGACGAGATCGTCGAGATCAACAAGACCGGCTACTGGCCCTACACGCCCAACACCAACCTGCTCTACGCGCTGGTGGAGGCCATCGACATGATCGAGAACGAGGGTTTGCCGCAGGTGTTCGCCCGCCACCAGCGCCTGGCCGAGGCCTGCCGCGCGGCGGTGGCGGCCTGGGGCCTGCCGGTGCAGAGCGCCGACGCGGCCACCCATTCGCCGGTGCTCACCGGCGTGGTCACGCCCGTGGGGGTGGATGCCGACGCCGTGCGCCGGCTGATCTACGAGCACTACAACCTGTCGCTGGGCACCGGCCTGGGTCAGCTCAAGGGGCGCATGTTCCGCATCGGGCACCTGGGCGAATGCAACGACCTCAGCCTGCTGGCCACGCTGGGCGGCTGCGAGATGGGGCTGCGGCAGGCCGGGGTGGCGCTGCGCGGCAGCGGCGTGGCGGCCGCCATGGACAGCCTGCGCGCGACGGCGGTGCCGGTGGCGCGGCATCCGGTGTCCTGAGAACGTGTTGACGATCTACAAGGGGTCGCGTTGGAACGCAATCGGGATGAGTTGCTCGCTCACGCCACGCCGCATGGGCTTATGCCCATGCAAGGGGTTGGGTAGGCAAATCGCCCGATTTCGTTCCAACCCGCAGGGCAAGTGCCTTTTCGGGCGGTCTGCGGCGTTGCAAAGCCTCGACGGGCCACCGGCCC
>NZ_JASATI010000088.1:0-4115 GCF_038440225.1 Hydrogenophaga sp. OTU3427
AGATGAAAGTCAACATCCTGACGCACGAGGTGCTTGCGTTCCGCAGAATTTATGATGCAGATTCAAGAAGCGAAGTCGCTCGTTCCTGACGAATTGGCTGTCAAAATTCTAGCTAAATCATAGGCTTCGGCACACAACCGTATCAGCTGGCGGTGGCAATATTTGAAATTGATCACGCGGAGCAACCCCCGTGCAAACGCTTATTCATCCTCAGATCGTTGGCTGGCGCCCTGAGGCGATGCAGACCCTACCGTGGGGTTGAAATTCGGCCATCTGCGCATCCGGAACTTGGACATGATGGCCGACCAGACCTTGCCCTCATCGGAGATGACATGGGGGCTTTTGCCAATACGCGAGAGCAGCCACTGTTCGGCCATGTGGACCACCTCTTGGGCCAGCTCGTCATCCTTGGGGCTCAGCGAGTCGATTTTTCTCCCCATGAGCACCTCGAACTTGTCGGCCAGCGCGAGCCACTTCTCAGCCAGACCAGGGTCGAGGTCGGCGACTTCTTGGGCACGGGTGTCGCAGGCTTCGAATGCGAACTTCAATGCCCTTTGCAGAAGGGTGTCATCCCGGAAGATGGTCATTCTCAAGCCTCCCCTCAGAGCTTGACGCGGGTGTGTTGGTTGGCTGAGCGCTTGGTGATCTGAAGGCTGGCCATCTCGGATGGGATTTGTTCGGTCCACCAGTGCTTGCTCAGGCCAAACTGTGTCCTGTACTGGGCATCGTCCAAGCCATCGAGCATGTCGCGATGGCTGGAGAGCAAGATGGCTCTGGAGGGGATGCCCAGGATCTGAAGGGTGTTTCTCAGATGCCCCTTGGCAGTGGACACATCACAGCCCATCGCCTGAGCGATCTGGTCGTAGCTCAAGCCCCCGAGGGTCGCGGTGAGCACGGCATGCCGCTTAAGGGTGAGCTTGCCGAGCTTGAGATGCAGGATCGCGCCGTCATGATGCTGGGCCCCGGCTGCAGGCTGTGTGGGGCTGTGCGGCTGGGTAATGACCTCGATCAAGACCTTGCCCATGACGCGCTCCATGCGGTCCAGGCGCGCGGTGATGCCCGTGAGCAGGTCGATGATCTGTTGAGTGTCAGAGTTGCTATCCATGGTGCATAAGGTGCAATTAGTTGGCGCGATTATGCCATCGATACCAAAAAGCTCGGGAAAACATCGACATCAAAAAGCAACCATGATTTAATCAAACGCAACTATAATGCACCCATGACCGCAGCCCTCCAACAAGCCCCAGAACTGCCCACCGCTCAAGCCCTGCTGCAGCAGGTGCAGGCCCACGGCTATGTCGTGACGCTGGAACTTCGCGGCACCGCGCAGAAGTGGGTTTCGGGCAAGAACCTGTTCATGGGGGCTCGCGAGTCCGGTGGCCTGACCTTGTGCGACCTATATGGGCCCGTGGCGGTCGAGCTGGACCTGCAGGCAGGGCGCTGCCTGCGTTGGCAGTCCGAGGCCGGCGAGCGGGCCGCAAACCACTCGCAGGCCCTGTGCAATGCGATTCTGGCCGGTAAGGTCCGTCGCAACTCGGCCGTGTACCTCGCACTGCAGACCATTGCCTAGCTCGTGGGAATCGCCGCGCGCAAGAACTCTCCCCAACACTGAGCCCCATGAAAAATGTCCGATGTCAAGTCCTCATGGCGGGCTTGCATCGGAATACATTCCCATACACCACAACCAGTTAGGCTCAGATCAGACCGTTCTTCGGAAACTGGTCTTCGTAGGCTAGGAGCCACATGGGAGCACGGCGATGTCAAACACCGTCGTGCCCTGGAGGGGGATTTTCCCCTCCAGGTGGTGGCTCAACTCAACCAGAGATCGACGCCTCTGCGGCAGTTTTCGCCGCCTGCGACACGCTCTCGCGAAGCCGCATAGAGGTTGCGGCATCGGAGGCGGAACGGTTCACCTTGACGGCTGCCTGCGACGGCCAGTCCGTCGAACCGGCCGGAATGCCCCCGGGCTGCTCGCCAAACTCCTTGGAGAGCCGCAGCCGAATCGACTCAAGGACAAAGCCCGCGCCAGGCAGCGCATACGCCAGGTACTCAGCGAAGTATGGGTGCTTGTGCCAGCGCCCGTCGGCGACAGCGCGCTCCATCGAGCGTTCGAAGTGGGACAGCAGAACAGCCAGCGCGCCTTGCCGCTGAGTTCCTGGGTCGAGCGAACGCATCCATTCGTACCCGGTGCGCTTGACCTGCTCGCGCTCCTTGTACGGCATGGGTACGAAGCCCAGCGCCGCCTGCGCTTCCTCGAAGAGCTGATGCCGCTCGCCGTGCGCCTTGATGTCAGCTGGCAGCGTCCCATCAAAGGTGTAGGAGCAGAAGCGGCAGTGGTGCGCACCGCCGTCCACGTCAACGTGGCTGGCCACTTGCGCGTCGTAGCGCTTCTCCAGTTCGTGGAAGTGGCGCACTCCATATTCGGCCGCGGCAATGGCATTGAGCCGTTGCATATGCGTCAGGTTGGGGAGTGTGTCTTTGGCCGCCTTGGCGGCCTTCTTGAGGCGGGCCAGATCGGCCCATGTGATGGTGCTCATCTTCATTGGTTTCTCAATCGAAGACTCCTAGGGTCCGCTCAGTAGGAATCCGATCAAGATTCCAATGGAAATCGCCATTGGTAGTGAGTGAACTTTGCCATTGCGGACGGCCAGCACCTACCCGTGCATGGCGCCATTTTAGCAAGAACTCCTGAAAGGTTGCCGGGCGGAATTGCCCAGCCCTTCCGGGTCACGGCGCAGCGCAAGCAGTCAAAGATCAAAGACGGCCGCCAGGCCGCAAGCGCCGTCGGCGCGCAGTCATTGACGGAGAGCACGCCGTGGCACCATGAAGGGAACGGCAAGACCGCCTCCCTCGCACCTCCATGCTCCCCGGTTTTCGGCAAGCGAAGCGCGCAGGCCCTCAAGGGCCGGAGGCGTTAGGGATCAAAGCCGGATGGCCGCGACTCGGCACGAGGCGCGCAGCATAGTCCGCGAGCCCGACGGCAGAACGCCGGGACGTAATATGCAGAACAACGACAGAGTAATTAAATGAATCACAACGAATATTCTCAAAAACTGCAGCAGCTTGAAGACTGCAATCGCACCAACATGGTTGCCCTCGGCACTTGGGTTAGAAGCGATGCGCTTCCTTGGCTTTGGAATGAGCTTGGCGGTGCAATCTTGACCCCGAAACAGCAACACCCCAATGCTCCAACCCCACCTCGGCCACAAAAACTTACCCCCATGAATGATGCCGACGCAGTGCGAAAAGGGGTGATGGTTTCGGTCACAGACAGAACGAAGAAATTGGCAGATCCCTCTTATTACAGAGCGCAGCTCACCATGCTTGACAAGGAGGCAACACGTTATTGCAGCAGCATCGACGCCTTCTCGGAAGTTCCCTCTGTATTCGCTGAAGAGGCAGTAGTGCATACCCTGCACCGCGCGCTACTTGAAATGATGTGGTACGCACTGATCCTTCTGGAAGATGCTGCCCATCACGTCACAGATGTTCCCAGATACTTTGCCGCATGGCGCCGTAAGCGCGAAACTCCGTTCGAGGTCTACAAGGGAACAGAGCAAATCATCTATGGCATCTATTCTGGAATGACCCATGCTGATCGCGCACCCTACACGCCGGTCGCTGTACTGCGCACAGCCATTGAACTTCGCCTGCGCGGTGCGTTTTGCGTGTCTAGCTACGTGAATCCAGAAAGACCTGATGACCTCCTTCCTATCGACCTCAGCAAGCTATTTGAGGCCATCCAGAGCAACCAAAAAGATATTGATTTCATCGTGGACTTGCACGACGTATGGAGGATTTATCGCTGGAGCAATTTCTATCTTCACGGCGGGGCGCGCGATTTCCCTTGGGTTCCAGGATTTTTGCTTCAATACTTGCGGCCACTCTTTGCAGATCCGCGCACCAAAGCGAATGGATCTTGGAGCATAGATGGCGGGATTCGCATGAAACGAGAGACATGGCACGCGGTTCGGAATGTTCTAGTCCCACGTATCGAGCGCCCCTGCCTCATGCAGAGGCTTTCCGACGCCTGGTGCGCCTTATGGCCGAGTAAACCGTCGTCGCTGGAACTCCCTCCCGTTGAGGAGCGTGCAGCAGCGTGCGTGTTCTTGGAC
>NZ_JASATI010000089.1:0-3721 GCF_038440225.1 Hydrogenophaga sp. OTU3427
ATGGAAGAGCGCAGGCGTGAGCACTACGAGAAGAAGGAAGTCCGGAAGGCGCGCGACAAGGCACGGGCCCAGGCGAAGCGAGAACACAAGAAGAACTTTGTGGGTCCTTTGCAACCGTGGCAGCTTGCCAAGCCCAACAAAGTGAATTACCCGCCCGACGCAACTAAGGGCGAGATATTCGTCATCAACATGGGGTTAGTTGGCAGGGCTTTGCGACAAGAGAGGGAGGAGAAGGAGCAGGCAGCGAGAGAAAAGGCCGCCCGAGGCGACCAACAGGGAAGCGGGTAAGCGACCTCACCAGCAGCCCATGGCTTGTCTTTCATGCGGTCAAGTACGCAGCGTCGCATTGACCCCGATCGTCAAGCCATGGGACTGCCAGACGTCACCATGGGGCTGTAAGTTGGGCGCGTAGCTGCGCGGATCGGCGAACGCGCATGAAGTAAATATTGCGAGGAAGGGACTACGAACGCAGACTGGACTTTGGCCGGTTGAGCCAAACAGAAGGAGATCAGCATGAAGCTGACGGATCAAGAACTGCGCAAGCTGCGCAACGCATACAACGTACAGAAGAAGACCCAGGCCCGCCGCAAGCCGGATCGCAACGGGCATCGCATACAAGTCACGATGACGTTCGAGGAGTGGCTGCAGGTCTGGACCGACAGCGGCAAACTGCACTTGCGCGGAAACGGGCGTGGCAAATTCTGCATGGCCCGAAAGGACGACTTGGGCGACTACGCGGTCGGCAACGTCGAAATCAAGCCGTGCGAGGAAAACAGCCGCGAAGCCAAGTTGGGGCGGTCACACTCCGCTTGCACTCGGGACAAGATGAGCGCAACGCGAGCGGGAGTGTCAAAGTCCCAATCGCACAAGGACAGCATCGCCGACGGACTCCTAGCATTGCCGACAGTCCGCTGCCCGCACTGCTCCACGTCTGGTCGGCAGGGCGGGGCGATGCAGCGGCACCACTTCGAGCGGTGCCGTTCTCGTCAATAGCCGAAGATGACTGTTTGCCCGCGACGACCTTGTACGGACGGAATCAAACTCTCCGGAACCTACTTCTTTATCGGGGCGAGAATGGAACGACCCTTGCCCTCCTCAGCCACGATGAACTCCAGGAACCGCAGGCGGTCTGTAGTGCTTGGATTCCAGTGGGAATGGATCGTGCCGGCGGGAACAAACAAACTTTCTCCAGCATGCAGAGTTACTGGCGGCTTCCCCTCTTCCTGCCAAATACCTGTCCCTGACACGACATGGAATGTTATCGCCGCCGGATGGAGATGTCGCGGGTTGATCCCACCCGGAGCATATTCCGCCTCGTAGACTGCGACCTCCAAATTCTCTGTGCGGGGTACTAGAGTCTTCAGCAGCGGAGCGTGCGGAATCGCGCCACGCTTTTCTTGGCTTATAGCCGGACCTACCTGAAGCATGCAAAGGACTCCTAGCGCCGCGGCGCCAATTTTGAGATTCGTTATCTTCATCATTTAATGTTTTCCCGGACCGTGCTCGGTAGAGTGTTGAACACGATTGGCGTTGATCGTTTGTACTGCCAGTCTCAATGAATTACGTTGAACGTCTCCTGGTGATATCCACATTTGTCAGACCGTCAGCCAATTTCAGCAGTTGGGTTCGGGTGTTCTTCGGGCCGTACTGCTGGAGTCGTGTGTTGGCCCTCGCGGCACCCGTCCCCACCAGCAAGGCAACGGTGGCTTGGGACCAAGATCCATCTGACGCACAGAAAATCTCGTCCTTGCCGAATAGTATGAGGCGGATAAACTAGCGGAGCAAACGCGAATTTCTCGCGGTTAACCAAACTTTAACTTGGGGTACTGATGTCTCGCCAGATGCCCTCCTTGAACGGCTTGCGAGCCTTCGAAGCGGCTGGACGACATGGCAGCTTCAAGGCAGCAGCGGAGGAGTTGAATGTCACTCAAGCGGCGGTGAGCCAGATGGTGCGGCTGCTGGAAAGACACCTCGGGTTCGCGCTGTTTCACCGTCATGCCAATAGGCTCGAGCTCACGGATCAGGGGCGGTCGTTCCAGCCCGGCCTGACCGAAGCCTTCGATGCGATCGCCCGGCTCTCTGAGCAGGTGGCCTCGATGCAGGCCGGTCCGGTGCTCACCATTGGAGTCGCGCCGACGCTTGCTTTGCACTGGCTGATTCCGCGCTTGACAAGCTTTAATCGCAACCATCCCAACATTGAGGTCCGCGTCGCGACCGGCGGTGCAATGCTTCCGCTGCGTGATGATTGGACATGTGCTGTTAGTCGCGGCCAAGGTAGTTGGCCTGGCTATGTTGCCGAAGAGCTATTCCCCTCGACGTTGGTACCAGTCTGCACGCCCTCAATTGCAGCAGGCTTGCTCCGCCCCCGCGATCTCCACACGGCGACCCTGATCGTCGCGCCTCACTTGCGCGAGCAATGGTCTTGGTGGTTCGAAGCGGCAGGCCTGAGCGCACCGATTCAGCCGGCTAATGAGGTTTCGTTCGAAAGCTCTATGATGGCAATTCAGGCTGCCCTCGATGGTGTAGGAGTCGCGGTCGCGCAACTCCCATATGTCAGTGAGGCGCTGGCAGCGGGCCGTCTTGTCACCCCATTTCGGATCGTTGATCGGAAATACGAAGGCTGGTATCTGGCTTATAGGCTGATACGCGAGAAGGACCCGGGTCTATCGGCCTTCCGCAACTGGCTGCATGGCGAAGCTGTGTTGCAACGCGAACTACATAAGAGGCTAGGCGCTGCTTTGTGCGGAGTGACCTGTTGAACCTCGGCCAACCAGCGAGTCGAGCCCTACAGCTGGCCAGGCATCGGTCGCGGCCATGACCACGAACTTGTCGAAAGAGCAGGGCATACGCACGCTGCTGCACACCATCAGCACGCTGCGCGACAGGCTGGCCCAAGCCGCTTGGGCTGACGCTTCCACTGATTGCTGACTTACGAGATGTACTGCAGCGCCGCAGCAACGGACTCGACGAGATCGTTGTACCGGATGGTCGTGGTCATGGTGGGTTTTTTTTAGAGAAGGACAAACCCCGCAATTATCGCCGCCTGCCTTGCATCACGCTGATGCGGGGCTGTGCCCGTTGTGCCGATCTCCAAATGACAGGTCGCCGCCAGTCATTGGAGGTGGAAACGTGCGAGAGCCCCACTGTGAGGCCGGATACGTGCCAGCGGCACTACCAAACCGTCAAATCGCCGGCCCCTTCACTTGATCCACTTGCGCTGCGCGCGTGGTTCTACCGTGATCTCCACCGATTGATGCAGGGCGGGTTTGCCGCTGTCCTTGTCGGTTTCAATGACATCTTCCAGGTCGATGTCCTTCACGTCCGAATGGGTGTCGTCTTCCAATTCGTCTAGGATCGCACCAACCTTGCGTTCTGCCTCGTCGATCTCGGATTGGGGAAGGGGGGTGATGCGCATGGGACCTCCAGCAGTTGATGGAGCCCAATGTTGAGGGAGCGCCAGTGCCTGGCGTGTCAGCCGTTGCTGCAATCGCTGTAGTCCTGGCCGCTGGGGCCAGTCTTGCCACGCTGCGTGCGTTCTACAAGTCGCCCAGGCTACCGATCACCGAAGGTGCGAAGTCTGCTGACCCATCGGGTTTGTCGCCCTGTGCCCACGACAGCAAGGTGTCTGGCGGCATGGGGCGGGCGTAGAAAAAGCCCTGTAATTCGTCGCAGCGCATGGCCAGCAGAATGTCGCGCTGGCCGCTGGTTTCCACGCCTTCTG
>NZ_JASATI010000090.1:0-3690 GCF_038440225.1 Hydrogenophaga sp. OTU3427
GATGGCCGCACCCGCGCCGAAGAACTGCACCCGCGTGCGGCTGGCCAGCTTCCACAGGTATCCCCAGTCGGGCTCGGCGCCCGCGCCGGTGACGCTGCCGTCGTACAGCACCACGGTCGCGCCGCCCAGCAGGCTCATGATGTGGGCGTTCCAAACCATCCACGAGGTGTTCACGGCCCACAGGATGCGGTCGCCCAGGTGCAGGTCGTTGTGCAGCACCATGTTGACCATGCCGTTGGCCAGCACGCCGCCATGGCCGTGCACGATGGGCTTGGGCAGGCCCGTGGTGCCGGAGGAATAGAGAATCCACAATGGATGGTCTACAGGCAGCGATACCACCTGCAGCGCCGCGTCACCCGACGACGCGCTGTCAAAGGTTTGCCAGCTGCGCGTCGTCACCTGGGTGGGCGGCGCGGCCTGCGCATCCAGGTGCGGGATCCACACCACGCCCTGCACGCTGGGCAGGCCGATGAGGATTTCGTCCAGCGCGGCACGCCGATCGAACGGCTTGCCGGCAAACCTATAGCCGTCCACCGCAATGAGCACCTTGGGTTCAATCTGGCGCAGGCGGTCGCCCACGCTGACCGGCCCCATGTCGGGCGCGCACAGCGACCACACGGCGCCCAGGCTGGCGGCGGCCAGGAAGGCGACCACGGTCTGCGGGATATTTGGCAGGTAGCCGGCCACGCGGTCGCCGGGCTGCACGCCCAGCGCGCACAGCGTGGCCGCCACGGCCGCGACCTGGCGCCGCAGTTCGGCCCAGCCGATCTCGCCGCTGCCGCCGGCCTCGCTCTCGTAGAGGATGGCCGGTGTCGCCAGCGACTGGTGCCGCAGTACCTGGTCCACGAAATTCACGCGCGCGCCAGCAAACCACGAGGCCCCGGGCATGGGCGCCTCGCCCAGCATGCGCTGCGGCGGCAGCGCGAACGGCAGATCGAAGAACGCCAGCACCGCGCTCCAGAAGCCTTCGGCGTCATCCACCGACCATTGCCACAGCGCCTCGTAGCCGGCAAAGCGCAGGCCGCGTTCACGCGCCAGCCAGGCTTCGAAGGCGGTGACCAGCGCGTCGGCCCGGCGCTGAGGAGAAGGAGTCCAGAGGGGGGTGTCGCTCATGAGCAGTCTCGGCCTGCCTCAGCTCTCGGCGGTGAAGCCGATCTTCTTTACGTTCACGCGCCACATGTCGGTCTCGCGGCGCAGTTGCGCAGCCAGGTCGGCGGGGCCCGTGTAGCGCGCCGTCATGCCGAATTCGGCCAGGCCACGCACGTAGTCGGGCTCGGCCACGGCGACCTTGGCCGCGTCGGCCAGACGCTGCACCGTGGCCGCGGGTGTCTTCGCGGGCAGGAATAGGCCGAACCACTCCGTCATATCCAGGTCAAAGCCCTGTTCGCGGTAGGTGGGCAGGTCGGGCACGAAGCTGCTGCGTTCGGCGCCCGAGACCGCCAGCAGCCGCAGGCGGCCCGACTTCAGGTGCGGCAAGTAGCTTCCCAGCACCGTGGAATAGGCGGCGAGCTGACCGCCCATCAGGTCCTGCAGGCCGGGCGCGTCGCCGCGGTAGGCGACATGGATGAGTTCGATGCCGGCGAGCTTGCCCAGCAGGCTACCCACCAGGTGCGGCGTGGAGCCGGACGCAGGCGAGCCGAAGCTCGCCTTGGTGGGGTTGGCCTTGGCCCAGGCGATGAAGTCCGGAATGTTGCGCACGGTCTCGGGCACCATGGGGCCCACGGCGAAGGCAAAGGGAAACGAACACACCATGGCCGCGGGAATGACGTCTTCCACCGCGTAGGGCAGCTTGCGGTACGTGAAGGGGTACACGCTGAACGGCGCGGGCGGCGACAGCAGCAGGGACGCGCCGTCGGGCGCCGATTCCTTCAGCGCCGAAACGGCGATCTGCGTGCCGGCGCCCGGGCGGTTGTCGACGATCACGTTGGCGGCGTATGCGCCGCGCAGCCGCTCGGCTAGGCGGCGCGCCACGTTGTCGGTGCTGCCGCCGGGCGGGAAACCGACGATCAGGCGGGCCATCTCGGACCGCTGCGCCCACGCGGCCTGCGGCAGCGTGGACAGGACACCGGACGCGCCGAAGGCGCCCAGCAGGGTGTTGAACTGGCGACGGGTAGTCATGATGTCTCCTCGGGCAGGTGGACGATGGCCGGTCTGCGATCCGCAGTCTGCGGCCTCGGGATCGTCCGAGGTCCGACTATGCGCGAACGCCCACGGGCCCGTTGTCGAAATCTTGCGCAGACTGTCGCCGGCTTGCCGTTTTCGGGGAAAACCCCGAGGGACTCTGCCTCAGGCCGCGCGTGCGTAGGTGGACGGCGACACGCCCCAGTGCAGGCGGAAGGCCTGCGCGAAGTGCGCAGCCGAGCGGTGTCCGGTGAGGTGGGCGATCTCGCCCATCGAACGCTCGCCCTGGCGCACCAGTTGCGCCGCCCTTTCCATGCGCTGCAGCCGCAGCCACGCGTGCGGCGCCACGCCGGCCGAAGCCTTGAACGCGCGCGCGAAGTGAAACGGGCTCAGGTCCACGAGCTGCGCCAGCCGGGCGATGGTCCAGCCCGCCGCTAGGTCGGCGCGCACGGCGTCCTCCACGCGCCGCAACTGGCGGTGCGACAGGCCGCCCGGCCCGCGCAACGCTGCTTGCGGCGCGGCGTAGTGCGCCAGCAGGTGCAGTGCGATCGCCTCGGCGATGCGCTCGCCGAAGGCGCGATTGAGCGAGGTATCAGTGTCCAGCGAAGCCAGCAGGAGCTGCGCGAAGCCGGCCAGCACCGGATCGTTGCGGCCGAAGCAACTGCTCAGCGCGACATCGGCCTGCGCGCTGCGCTGCAGCCAGGCCGGCGCCAGGTCGATGTGCAGGTTATCGCGAGGCCTGTCGCTGCGCCAGAAGCTGGGCACCCCGGCGGGCACCACCAGCGCCTGGCCCGGCTGCCACTGCGTGGCCTGCACCGCCACGCCCTGCCGCTGCACGAGCTGGGTGGGGATGGCGCGCCGCACGAGCACGGTGTGGCTGGCCATCGGCGGCACGTACAGATCGCCCTCGGGTCCCACCTGATGCCACAACGCGAGGCCGGGCCAGGGGCGTCCCTCGCTGGAGCGCCGCACCGACGCGGGCAGGGCTGACCAGGTCGCGTCACCCGGCGTTTCGCGCTCCAGCGCGCGCCAGCGCGCGAGGTCGAAGTCGCTGGGCAGGCGATGCGGGGTGGAGGGCAACGGGGCTCCGGGGTTCATCGTGGGGGCTTTGTTCCGGGGGAAGGCTGATGATGCCATGGCGGACCTCAGGCCCTGAGCAGCCGCAGGGTCAACAGGAGACCGCCGCCCTCGCCCACGGCCGCCTCTATGGTTCCGCCATGGACCGCCAGGGCGCGGCGGGCGATGGCCAGGCCCAGTCCGACACCGTGCACGGAGGCCGAGCCTTCAAGCCCCGTGAACGGCTCGAACATGAGCGCACGCGATTCCTCGGGCACACCCGGTCCGCGGTCGGCGACGGCCTATCGAATGACCGGTCTTGAAGGTGCAGCGGCCATACACCCTGCCGTCCGTCGACTGGCCGGTGTGGACCTCAACAGCAATTCAGTCCGCCAATCGCGAGTGACTCAGATCAGCCTGAAGGCTGTCATCCCACTACCGCTGAAGTAGCGCCAGCCAGGTCCCGAGCGTTGTCTCCACCAGCCGTGACACGGCATTTCCCTTGGTTCTACT
>NZ_JASATI010000091.1:0-3664 GCF_038440225.1 Hydrogenophaga sp. OTU3427
ACTGCGGCCGCTCACCAACGACCGTTGTGCGGCACTGCAGTTTCTGGAAGGGAATCCAAAGGGCTGGGCACCCCACCACCCCCGACCTTGAGAACGTGGGTGTAGATCATGGTGGTAGCGACATCAGAGTGACCGAGCAGTTCCTGGACCGTCCGGATGTCGTAACCTGATTGAAGCAGATGAGTCGCGAACAAATGCCGTAGCGTGTGCGGCGACACAGGTCTGGTCACGTCAGCGGCCTGGGCCGCGAGTATGAAAACACGTTGGAAGGTCTGGTCGTACATGTGATAGCTTCGGACAATCCTGTTGCGAGGGTCCGCCCCCCTTCATCAAGGTCCGCCGACTGCGAGAGCTTGTGGGGCCTAGTGTGAGAGCTGTCTTGCGCCCGCCTTGCGTGGACGCAGGGAGCCGCGCAGCGGTTTCTAGATGGTTGGGCCGGCGATCAGCAGGTTCTATACAACTGCGACGTAATGGAGTTACGCCACAATTGGAGGAAATAAATCAGGAGAACTCGCTAGTGGCAGAAGCGCCGGACACGCCGTTCGAAAAGTTGCTCGACCCAATCGACGGGCTCGACAACGTCCTAAAAGAGGTGGATTCCAGCCCCAGGCTCGAACAGCCCCGTTTGCTGTTTCTGAGGTTTCGACAGCAAGACCCTGAACTCGACGCGCTCGCCGAGCTGTTGACCGATCTGCTGGTCGAATACGCCATCCCGTTGAACAAGCGACAGCAGGCAAACGTCGCCGGCAGTAACTCGGCAACTAGGGGCAACACGGTCATGCATGTTCGCTTGTACCGCGAAGCCAAGCGACTGCTCATCGAATACGAGAAGGCCAATCAAGGACGGTACGGCGAACTTGGGGAGTTGCTGTCGTATGCCCTGGCCGTGCACTACCTCGGCGCCGCGCAGATCGGGTCCAAGATGGCCCTCAAGACATCCCAGGGGATGCCCGTTCACGGCGTCGACGGGCTGCATGTGAAGGCCAATTCCGATGGGACTGTCACGTTTTTTGTACTCGAGTCCAAGGTGATGCCAGATGCTACCGATGCGTCCAGAGACATGGTCGCGTCGATTGCGGACTACCGGGCCGACCGCTCCAAAAAACTCAACGAGCTCAGGCTGGTGACTGACCTGTCGAACCTTGACTCGCTGATAGGTGAGCAACGCGAAGCAGCCAAGTCATTCTTCAATGCGTACCAGGGAAACGGCAATCATCTCAAGCGACGTGACGTTCATGTTGGCAGCTTGGTGTTTAGTGAATCTGCGTATCAGGATCGACTCCCGATGGACCTCACAAAGCCCATCACGATCCATGAAGAGCACCTAGAGAAGCTGTACAAGGCCAAGCACGACCGCTTCAAAGAAAACCTTGAGCGACAGGCCGCTGCGAAAAGTCTCGACCTTGGAAACTGCATCGTTTTCTTGGTGGCCGTTCCGGACATCAACGAACTGAAACGCGCTTTTGCGGAGCTCAACAAATGACAAGCTTTGCATCAGAACTCGCCGCTGACATCCGCCATCAGCCCGCGTTTTGGGAGGACCTGGCCTCGCTGCGAGCCGTGGGCATTCGCGCTACTTTGATGTCCACAAGGGCGCAGGCCTTGTTTGCTGAAGCGCCTACTATCAACGGACCCAACCTCACCGACGACGCTCTTGTCAGGCTTTTGAACTCGGCGAGCGTCTTTGCCCAAGCAGCCGATGAAGGTAGCCAAGACCTCGCGCAGCAAATCGCAGTCTTTGCGTCTCTCGCGTCCGCAGATGACGACATCCTCGATGCAGCGGTCCATATCCTGACGAGCCTCGGGAATTTTCCTGGCTTGGCGAAGCTTCGGGGGGCGAGTTCGGTGACGCTGGGGCTTCAAGCCCGCATGCGAAACGCCCTACTGCGCGAATTGAACTCGGTCGACATGGCTGGGAAGAGGGTTGCCCTTACTGAGTTCCAGCTCGACGTCTGGGAAAGCTTGCGAACAAAGTTCTCGACGGCAATATCGGCACCGACATCAGCCGGCAAGTCGTACGTCGTGATGGAGTATCTCTGTGAGAACGCCATCGCTGCCGACCAGTTCGTCGCGCTGTATATCGCCCCTACGCGCGCGCTGCTGGCCGAGGTTCAGGGCAAGCTTGAGAAGCGTCTCGCCTCGGTTGGCAACAAGCTTAGAGTCACAACCGTGCCGGTGCTCGACCCGGAGCAGCGACCGAAGCAGATTTACGTCCTTACCCAGGAAAGGGCTCAGCTGCTGCTCTCCGCCGTCGACGTCAGCGGCCTGATAGACCTAGTCATCATCGACGAGGCTCAGGCTATTGGCGACGACAGTCGAGGCATGATCTTGCAGGATGCAGTTGAAAAGGTTCGCGCCGGAAATCCGGATGCGCGCTTTCTGTTCCTCGCTCCGGGCGCCAGCGGATTTGGGCTCGTCGGAGACAGCGTTGGGCTTCCGAACCTGGATGTGAAGGAAACCGGACTGTCGCCGGTGGTCCAGAATCGCATCAGCGTTCGATTCCCCATCGAGAACGAGCACCTGGTGGAGCTTGACCTAGTGACCGCAGAGCGGCTTGAGCGTATTGGCTCCTACACTTTTGAGCGCGGCTTTGCTCTCACGGAGGACGCCAAGCTCGCGGCAGTGGCCGAAGAGTTCGGCGCGTCGGGGCGGTCGCTGGTTTATGCCACGGGAGCAAAGAACGCCGAAGACCTGACGGCTCTGATAGCTCTGAATCGGAAAGACAAGGAATCGACGTCTCTCAAGGAGCTGGCGAAGTTCATCGAGCAGCATGTCCACAAGCAGTATTCCCTCGCCCGCTTTGTGCGTCGCGGAGTGGCTTTCCACTACGGGAACATGCCCAGCCTTCTTCGCGAAGGTATTGAGGCAAGCTTTCGCGATGGCAAACTCGACTACCTTTGCTGCACGACCACGCTGTTCCAGGGCGTCAATTTGCCAGCCCGAAATGTCTTCATCGACACCCCGACGCGCGGGAACAAGGGCGAGCCGCTAGATGAAGCAGCACTTTGGAATTTCGCGGGTCGAGCCGGCCGCCTTGGTGAGGAGGTCGTTGGCAATGTCTTCCTGGTCAACTACGAGAACTGGGAAACCAAGCCCCTGACGACACGTAAGCCCTTCGCGCTGAAGGTCGCGTTCAAGGATGCCATCGAGGATTGCTTTGACGACGTTGTCAGTGTGCTTGAGGTCGCCAGCCAACCAAAGCCAGGTGAGGACCGAAAGCGCGCAGATGAACGTATCACTGCGGCGGCCGGGCTCGTCCTCTTCCGGGCCGCGCAGGGCAACCTGCAGTCCCTTCTAGACCGAGCGAACCTGACGCTCACGCAGCCCCAAAGAACAAAGCTTTCAGCAAGCGCTGACCTTGCGCTCGCCCAGCTAGGGCTTCCGACGGCGGTCCTGACGAGCAGCTGGATGGTTGATCCTGTGGCGCTGGCCAGCTTGTTACAGCGACAGAAGGAGCTTATTCGAAAGGGTGAGTTTCAAAAGGTGCTGCCAGTGAATCCGTCGACCGATGCGTACACGGTCTACAACAGCATCTTCCGCCGTATGTACAAGCAGCTCGGCGGCATGAGGCGTGGTGGCGAGCAAGGCAAGGGGGCGCGAGGCTATGTCAGCTACGTCACCATGACTGCCCTCAAGTGGATGCGGGGCGAGCCGCTCACGCAGC
>NZ_JASATI010000092.1:0-3204 GCF_038440225.1 Hydrogenophaga sp. OTU3427
GGGGTCTCCTCGTTTTCAGTGCAATAAGTGACGGTACGAAAAGCTAGCACTGGCGCGGAGGTGGTGTTGGTAGATCGTTGATTTCATTGACTTTCCTGTTCACTTTCAAATCTGCGATTCGTGGCGTCAAACCGTGGTCGGTTTCATCCATTGGTGCCAGTTATCGATGCATTTGGCCGCGAAGGCAGGATTTGGTCAGCATAGCGGTCAACCGGGAAGCGAAACACACCCCGCAAGTTGATGCTCTCCAGCCTGGTGGGCGCAATCTTCCCGATCAGTTCCGGTGGAATGACCTGGCGGCGGTTCGACCAGCGATCCAGGACCGCCTGCATCTGTGAGGTATTCCACGCCATCACGATGTTGGCCATCAGGCTCAACGCATCGGCCACAGCCTGCATTTCATCGACACGTTTGGCCTGCGCCGGGCTGATCCGGCCGGTATAAATGGCGCGCTTGAGGGCGTTAACAGCCTCGCCCCGATTGAGCACCCGGCGCAACTCGTTCCTGAAAGCGTCCTTGACAAAGTAGTCAGCCAAAAACGCCGTACGCAGCAACCGCCCCAATTGCACGCCAGCCTCATAGATTGGATCGCCCTGGGCGGCAGAACCGAACCGCGCAAGAGCTGCCACCGCACTGGCATGTCCGCTCATGACCGAGGCTGCCAGGTGCACCAGACTATCCCAATGCTTTTCGATCAAAGCGACGTCGACATTGGCTTCGCACACCGCAGCGATTTCTGCGGGCACTTTGGTGCCGCGTGGCACAAAGAGGTGGCGCTGTTTGAGTTCCTTCAACCGCGGGCAAAGATCAAAACCAAGCAAACGGGCATGTGACATGGCAAAGTCGGTGTAGCCATGGGTATCCACAGCAAGCTGGCTGGTCTCCAGCTTTTCTTGGCGGATGACACCTTCAATGGCCACGCCCGCCTGGCGCTCATTGAGCACAAAGGGCTGCGCATGGAAGATGCCCCACCGGTCTTTTACATGGGAGTAGATTCCAATGGAAGGTGTGTTGCGCCGAGGATCAAGCCGGGCTTGCCACACCCGTTTGGTGGTCTCCATGCTCATCATGTCAGAAGATGCCAAATCGGACCGCCCCCAGGTGGCGGCAATCGGGTGTCGCTGCATGAATTCCAGCACAGCCTGGCAGGCCTGGCTCAGACGCCGTTCGTCCCGCGCCCAGCGCATGGCCTGGCGAATGCTGGTGGCAGACAATTGCGGAATCATGCGCGCGCATTCGACCGCAGTCAGACTGGTGCCGTGGGCCATGATGCCGGCATAGACCATCAGCAGCTCGTCGGTAGAGCGCGGCTCACGTCCGAGCATGATCCAGCTAAAGCGCACCTGGGCGTCAACGGCCAGAATCACTTCCGGCAATTGAACCTCACCGATGCGGTGATCCAAAGCCGCGCGCAGCTTGGTCACTTCTGGGTCTTCGTCCTCTGCGGGCAATGGCGACAAATGGAGTTCATCATCCACGCGCAGTACGCCACTGCGGGCTGCAGCGGCCACCGCATCGACACCGGCAGTTACTCTGGCCAGCAAAGGCTTCAAGAAAGTGGCAGCCTTGCTGGGTAACGATAGACGGGCATAGTGTTTCTTGGACTCTGCCTGCCAACGCTCGTCCGTGAAGAACAAGCGCGCACGACCCCGAAAGCTCAGGCTGTGCTCAATCCAGACCGAGCCATTGCGCACCGCGCGGCGCAGGGCAAACAGGGTGGCCACCTCCAACGCCTGAAACGCCCGTTCCCGGTCTGGGCTGGAGATCGAAACCTGCCAGATCATTCCCAGACTTGGTGCCACCACTTCAACTGGCAGCTTTCTGGATCCTTTGAGATATAAAGCTTGCAGCTTGGCAAGGTACTCGATGGCAGGATGCTCGCCGGTGGCCTGCCAGGGCAGCTTTGCAATGGCGACGAGCAACGACCGCACGGGGCGAATTCCATCAATCAATCCCTCGCGGACCAGGGAGGCCCTGCTCGGTGGTTTGCGTTTCTGGGTTTCGGTGATCAAGGCTTCAAGACGGGCACGCAACTCAGCATCTGGCACCGCACCTTGCGCGCTCAAGGCAACAAGTTCGCCGAGCAGCGTTTTGTACATTGCGGCCCAATTGACGGTAGCGGGGACATCGGCGGCAGCCTGACGCCACAGATCGGCGATCCGGCGCTGCACCATAAGGATCAACTGGTCTGTGGTTGTGAACAGGCAATACCGAAGAAAGCATGCGACCTCCACGGTGCGCGCTGGCTCTTTGATCTTGGCTCCGGCTGAGGGCGGCCTGGAGACAAGTCGGCGCGCGTAGCGGCGCAAGATGAGATCGGGGATGTCTGCCAGGTGCTTATGAACGTCCAGCGTGTAAAGCAGGTCGATGCGCTCCAGTACCTCGCTGATTTGGCGGGTTGAGTGTTTCGCCGGTGCAGCCCATAGCCAACTCTGCTGGGTTTGTCCATCTGGGCGCAGCTCTGAAACTGAGGCTCGCCAGCGATCAAGTGTTGCTGGATCAACGCTGGCGGCGATGGCGGTGCCTGTTTCAACTTCAAGCTGGGCAAGTGCCGCCGCAATCAGTGTCCGAATTGCCCGCTCGTGCACGATCACCAGCTTGTTCTTGTACAGCCATTGACGCGCCCGCACGAGTAGCTGATCGCGGTCGGCGCAGCGCGCCACTTCGTCGCGCAGTTCACGTACCAGTGAGCGGCGCTGGTGCTCGCTCATCCACTGGAATCCAAGGACCGTGCAGGCTACTTGTTGGTGATCGAATAGCGTGCGCCCGCGTTCATACATGGCTCTCAGCGAGGCGACTTCTGGTGCTGCAATGCCAAGCTCGTTGCCAAGGTGGCGCCACAAGGCTACTGGAATTACCCGAAAGGCACCGAGCAAACGCCCACTCATGCGCAGGAAACCAATATGGAGCGCCAGACCAAGCTTGTGGGAATCACCTCGGCGTGCATTGATTGCGTCGCGCTCGGCACCATCGAAGGTGAAAAATGCCTTCATCTCGAAGTCGCTGATATCGCGGGGGAGCCCACGCATCCCCAAAAACGTTGTGTGCCAACCCTGCATCGTGAACCTCAAAAGTGGGAGGCCACCATACCCGTTTACAAAGCGAACAGGAAAGTCAATGAAATCAACGGTCTACCCAGACCACCCCCGCGCCAGTGCTAGCTTTGCGTACCGTCACTTATTGCACTGAAAACGAGGAGACCCC
>NZ_JASATI010000093.1:0-3147 GCF_038440225.1 Hydrogenophaga sp. OTU3427
CGTGAGCGTCCAGTCAACCCACTTGACCGGACGCCCTCAGCTCATTTGGACTGCAGTTGTGCACCGATGTAGGCCACGCACTCCACGAGGTTGAGGCAAGCCAGCAGCAGGTACTTCTCGGCGTCGGTTCTCACGCGCAGCAGGTCACGCTCGCCGAGGTGGCCGTACACGAACGCGAGCAGGTACCGCTCGGGGTGGTCGACGCAGAACTTCGAGATCATCTGATCGCCAAGATCTGGCGGCACGCCTTCGGTGAACCTCATCGTCGCCGTCAGCCGCTGCAAGCAGGTTTCCTGGACGTCTTCAGAGATCGTTGGCAAGGCGCGCCCGCAGTGCTTCATCGCCTGGAATGTGACCAGCAGGACGTGAATGGGCACCTCCAGCTGCAGCATGTCGACCCCGAAGCGGGGCAACACCAGGATAGAGGCGAGTAGGTTCGGCTGCCGGGCGTGGATTTCGTCGGCCAGCTCAACCTTGTGCTGCGCGCTCATGCGGTCGATGTCGATGCTCGCCCGAACCATCACGGCCTGCGTGAGCAAGGTCATGGTGCTGCGCTGCATGCCGATTGCCAGCGGTGCGGCAGCAACTCCTCAATTCGACTGTTTGGCTGCGTCGGCAGGCGCTGCAGCACGTCGCGCAGGTAGGCCCAGGGGTCGTGGCCGTTCAGGCGTGCCGACTGCACCAGGCTCATCACCATGGCCGTGCGTTGGCCGGCGAGTTCGCTGCCGGCGAAGAGCCATGCCCGTCGCCCCATTGCCCAAGGCTTGATCTGCCGCTCCAGGTGGTTGTTGTCGATCGCGACGGCGCCGTCCTCGAGGTAGTGCGTCAGCGCGGCCCAGTGACCGAGCGTGTAGTCCATGGCGCCCGCTACGGAGCTGCCGTCCGCGACCAGCCGTCGTTCGAGTTCGAGCCATTGTTTGAGCTTGGCCCACAGCGGCTTGGCGAGTTGCTGCCGCTGCGACATGCGCTCGCCGTCGCTCATGCCCTTGAGTTCGGCCTCGACCGCATAGATCCGCGCATAGCGACGGATCGCCTCGTCGCCGATCGGGCTCGTGCCCGTGCGAGTCAGCTCCTCAAACTTACGGCGTGCATGTGCGACACAAGCCGCGCTGATGCGATCGGCATGGATGCGCGGGTCCAGCACGCTGTCGTAGCCTGCGTAGCGGTCCGTCAGCAGCGTTCCGGACCAGCGCCCACGGCCCCGTCGCACGTCGCCCGCGAGGAAGGCCTTCGGGTACTGCGCGCCACGGCCCAGGCAAAACTCATAGACCACGCCGGGCACAGGGTCGTGCCAGCTCCTCGCGTAGGCCCAGACGTAGGCCTTGCGCGTCTTGCCGGCACCGGGGTCGAGCAGCGCCACGGGCGTCTCGTCGGCATGCAGGACCCGGCACGCGAGGATGAAGGCCTTGTGCACATCGTAGAGTGGCTCCAGCGCCGCGCCCGCCTGGCCAGCCCATGCCGCGAGCGTGGAACGCGGTGTGTGGACGCCGCTGCGGGCGTTGATCGCCTCTTGCCGGTAGTACGGCAAGTGGTCGACGCAGCGGCTGATGAGCGTGTGCGCGATGAGGCCGCTGGCGGCCATGCCGCCCTCGATCAGTTCCGGGATGGACGGCGCCTGTTTGAGGATCTGACAGCAGCGGCATGCCCATTTGCCGTAGATATGGCGATGGACGAAGAACTCGGCCGGCACGATATCCAGCCGCTCGCTCACCTCCTCGCCGATGCGCGTCATCGGGCGCCCGCAGTGGGACGCGGGGCAGCGGGTGCTCTCGGGCTCATGACGGTGTTCGACGCGACGCAGGTGCTCAGGCAATGGCTGACGGCGTGGTCGCCTCGGCGCGGCCTTCGGCTTGGCGTCGACAGTGGTCTCCGTGGATTCGCCCCGCAGTTGCTCCAGCTGCGCACGCAGGCTCGCCTCGTCCTCGGCGATCGTCTCCTCGAACAGGCGTCGCTGGTCGGTGTTCATCGCCTCGGAGCTGGCGCCGAACTTCCAGCGTTTGAGGCGAGCCAACTCGAAGGTGATCTTCTCGATCTTGGCGTCGCGCCAGGCGATGTCGCGGTCCTTGCGCTGCAGGAGATCCCTGGCTTGGCCCAACTCGCGCTCGCGATCGACAAGAGCCTGCTCACGCAGTGCGAGTTGCCGTTCGACATGCTGCCAACGGGCGACCCAGGCCAGCGCTTCGGGCGGGAGCGCCTGCAGATTGAGCGTGGGAAGATCGTGCGTGCCGAGCATGACAGCATGGTGCCAGGACCCTGTATGCAGCGCATCGGAACAAGTACGAATTGCGTCGACGCTGGCGCGGTCAAGTGCCAGTGTCGATGTTGCTGTCAGGCCCGCGTGATGGTGCTCAATTCGGGCAACCGCTCCCACGGCAGGCCGAGGACCAGCGCGTCGAACTGAGCGTTGGTGAGCGACAGAGATATGGGCGATGTCGTGGTGGCCGGTACCCACGCGAAGCGGCCCGCGTTGAGCCGGCGTGCCGCGCACCAGACGCCAAAGCCGTCGTGCATGAGGAGTTTGATGCGGGTGCCGCGGGCGTTGGCAAACAGGTAGCCGTGGTGGGCCTGGGCTGTACCGAAGACTTGCACAACGCGCGCCAGCAGGCGGTCGGCGCCGGCGCGCATGTCGATGGGCTCGGCGGCCAGCCACATCGCGTCGATGCGGATCATCGAAGCAGCTCGCGCATCCAGACCGCGCAGTCGCTGGCCGCACCCGCCGGCCAGGTCACCATGACCGTCATCGGTCCTCGTCGCAACTCGATGCGAATGTCCGGGACGTGCGGTGGTGGGGCAGGTGGCGGCAGACTGACCGGCACGAAGACGGTCTTGGGCTCTCGCGCTGTGGCTCCAGCTACGACGTCTGCATGCACGACCTCGCTTCTTGGTCTCAGCTCCGCCTCATGCACCCAGCGCCGAAGAAGGTTAGCGTTGATGCCGTGAGCCATCGCCACTGCGGCCATCGACATGCCAGGCTGCTGGCAGGCCGCCACCGCGTCGGCCTTGAAATCATCGGTGTGCGCTCGCCGCCGCTGGCGCGGGCCTGCTGGCCGATCAGGGATAGTGTTCACGTGTCCACCAAGTGTTGAAGTGGACTCGAGGCTCCTATGAAACGCCCAGGCTTTCAAGATGGGCTGACTGGACGCTCAC
>NZ_JASATI010000094.1:0-2654 GCF_038440225.1 Hydrogenophaga sp. OTU3427
TTTCGTGTTTTTTTTTTGTCGGTGCCCCCGCCCCCCGCCCCCCCCCCCCCCCCCCCCCCCCCCCGGTGGTGCGAGGAGGCCCTACAGCCGGCTCACTTGTTGGTCTCGTGGCCGATGATGCCGCCGATCGCCGCACCGCCCAGGGTGCCGGCGGTGCTGCCACCCGTGAGAATGGCGCCCCCCACGGCACCCACGCCAGCGCCCACGGCGGTGCCGCGCTCCTGGCGGTTCATGCCGGCGCAAGCGCTCAGGCCGACGATGGCGACAAGGCTCAGGATGGCGGTGACGCCGCGCAATGTGTGTGTCATGACAAACCTCTTGGCTTTCTGGATGGTGTTGCACGCGCTGGTCGGCGGTGGTCACCGCAGCGCGCGCAATCACCGCTCGGGCCAGGCACCAGGCTCACGTCCGGCACCTTGGGCAAACGCCTCCCGCCACGGGGTGTCGGGGGGTTCTGTGTTCGCCATGAACGGCTCATGCACCTTGCGCCTGTGTGCCGCTGGCGTCGGTGCGCTGTCGCACGAACGACCGATCCGCCATCGGTGCGACAGCACACAGACGGCCGGCGGCGGCGGGCCCATGCTGGCCACGCGCCATTCGCGCAGCGGCACCTCATCCAGCGTGCCCATCGCCCTCACCACCACAAGGACAACACCATGAACGAAACCCACCAAGCGGAACAAGAAGTCGCCCGCACATTGAGCAGCGCCGGCAATGCCGTCAACAGCGCCGGCAAAGTCATCGGCGGCGCCATGGACAGCGTCACCCCGGTGCTGCACCAGGCCGCCGAACGGCTCAGCGACATCGCCCATCAGGGCATGGCTTCCATGCGGGAAGGTTCGAGCGACCTCACCGAACAGGCCCGCTGGGCCACACACAAGACCGCCAGCTACATCCGGCACGACCCCCTGAAGGCGGTGCTGATCGCGGCAGCGGTGGGTGCCGGTGCGATGGCGCTCTACAAGCTGCTGCAACATGCACCCGACACCACCGGCCGATGAGGCCCGCCCGGGCCGCCACATGGTCCGGGTACTCGTGCAACTGCTGGCGGCACATCCTGCCTGGTTGCTGGCGCACGCACAGGGGTATGCCGACCTTGCGCTGGAGCAGGCCACGCTGACCTCGGCCACCTGGCAACGGCGTGTGTTGCTGCAGCTGGCGGCGCTGGGCTGCGCACTGCTGGGTGCCGGGCTGGCGGGCGTGGCCGCCATGTTGTGGGCCATCGCCCCGCAAGCGACGGGCGAGCGCTTGTGGGTGCTGCTGGCCACACCGGCACTGCCGCTGGTTTTGGCGTTGGTGTTGTGGCTGGCCGCACGCGGCCTGGCACGGCCTGCCGGTCTGGCCATGATCAAGCTTCAATGGCAGACCGACATGGCGCTGCTGCGCGGATCGCCCACGCCATGAGCGCCGCACCGGGCCGTACCAAGCCAGCTCGCACCGCAGCCGAAGGCGCAGACATGCCGAACAGCGCCGCGCCGGGTCACCTCAAGCCAGCCAGCACCGCAGTCGAAGGCATGCCCATGACCACCGCCAGCCTGCGCCTGGAACATTCGCGCCAGCGCATCCGCCGCTACCTGTACCACCAGGGCGCGACGGACCAGCAGGCCCGGCGCCGCGCACGCAGCAGGCGCAACCTGTGGCTGGTCGCCGCGGTGTTGGGCGCCGTGGCGGCGTTCGGTCTCACGCGGCGCACACGCCCGCGTGGCGGGCCCGGCCTGGCCGGTGTGATGGCACTCGCCTTCGCCTGGCTCAAGGCACCGGGCGCGCTGGCCGCGCTGGCGGGCCAGATGGACACGTTTGGCGCCTGGTGGCACCGCTTTTCGGCGCCGCCCGCGCCCCCAACATCCACCCCGGATCGGCATCAAACACCGGAGACGCCACCCTCCTGAGTGGCGAAGCAGAAGCGGCAGTGCTGCCGCTTGGCGTGGTACATGGCCCTGTCCGCACGGGCCATCAGTTGCTCGGCGTCCAGCGTCTGCCCATCCTTGCAGATGGCGATGCCAATGCTGGCGTGTACATGCAGGCTCAGGCCACCCACCTGGATCGGCGCCGCGATGCCGTCAAACAGCTTGGTGGCCACCTGGGCGATGTGTGCCAGCGATGGCGCGTGTTGCAGCAGACAGGCAAATTCGTCGCCGCCCAGCCGCGCCGCGATGTCCGCCGCGCGCACCGCCTGCGTCAGGCGGGTGCCCACGATGGCCAGCAACTGGTCGCCGACCCGGTGGCCGTGGGTGTCGTTGATGTCCTTGAAGCGATCCAGATCGATGAACATGACGGCCAGATCACGGCCCTGTGCCCGGTTTTGCACCAGCGCGAGCGTCAGTTTGTCGAGAAAGGCGCGGCGGTTCGGCAGGGCCGTCAGTCCGTCGTGGTTGGCGAGATGGCGCGCCGCGCGCTCGCCTTCCCGTGTGCGTTCCAGCAGCGAACGCACCTGGGTCAATTCGGCCCGCGCCTCGTCCAGCTCATGCTGCAGCTGCCGACAGGTCGCTGCGATCGAGGGCGGAGCTGGCACCGGACAGGCCAGGGTGGCGGCGGCTGTCCCCGCCTGGCGCAGCAGCGGTCTCATGGCATTGGCGACCGTTCGGCCGGCGGCCCGCCCCCCGCCCCCAGGGCCCTCCCCGAGTTGGGCCCGTTAAGGGGTTTTGGTTGGGACG
>NZ_JASATI010000095.1:0-2578 GCF_038440225.1 Hydrogenophaga sp. OTU3427
CCCCGATGGCCAGTCCAAATTCCCCCACCTGTGGCCACCCCAAATTCCCCAGGCAAGACCGGTTGGATTATGACGACTCAGTGCCGGTGGCGATGCGTGCGGCGGCCTCTTTGAGCCGGTAGCTCTTGCCCTCGAATTCCAGCATCGTGCAGCGGTGCATGAGGCGGTCCAGGATGGTGGTCGCCATGGTGGCGTCGCCCAGATAGCGACCCCAGTCCTGCACAACGCGGTTGGAGGTCACCACGATGGCGCGGCGCAGCTTGTAGCGCTGGTGCACGATGGCCTGCAGGACCTCGGCGGCGTGCTCGCTGATACGCCTGGCCAGGAACAGATCGTCCAAGATGATCAGGTCAGGCTCCACCCACTCCTTGAGCAGGCCGATGCGCTCGGTGGCACTTGCCAGCGCGTAGCGGGCGAATTCGGCGTCGGCCTCGAGGTAACGCACATCGTGGCCGCCCAGCGTGGCCTGGTAGGCGATGGCCTTGGCAATGTGAGACTTGCCGGTGCCGGGTTTACCGACGATGAGCGCGTTGGCGCCCTCGGCGATGAACTTCAGGGTGTGCAGCTCAAAGCAGGCCGCGCGGGGCAGCTTGGGGTTGAAACGCCAGTCGAAGTCGGCCAGGCTGACCTTCTCGTCCAGACCCGAGCGCTTGTAGCGGCGCTCTGTAAGGCGCGATCGGCGCCGGTCGAGCTCATCCTGAAGCATGGCGGCGAAGGTCTGCAGAAATGGCTCCTGGGCGACCTGGGCCTGCATCACGCGGGTCGACAGGGTCTCGGCAATACCCGACAGGCGCAGCTGGCGCAGCGCGCGCTCGATCTCGACCATGTTCATGTCTGGCTCCCAACTGCGGCGGTGGCCGCAGCGTGGGCAAACAGGTCACCGTATTCATCGGCATCGCGGATCAGCTCGTGCTGCTGGGTCAGGGTCGCCGTGGTGGGCGTTACATGCTCGCCACCGGCCTGGGTCTCGATGGCTTCAAGCGCATCGGCAAAGAGCGCCTCTGTCAATGCCTGGACGCGCTTGAAGCTGTAGATGCCCTGCTCCAGAGCCTGGGCGCAGGCGGCGTTGACACAATGCGCCGGATATCGGCGCACCAGGCCGACGATGCCCCAGAGCTTGCGCTGGCCGACCCGGCCCTCGATGGCAAAGAGCAACTGGCACAGCCGGGCGGCGTGTTCGCCAATCTGGCTGGCCTGGCGCAGGATCAGGCGGGTCTCACGCGAAGGGTTGAACACCCGCTCATCCTGGGGCAGCACCACGGTGCCGGGGCGTTCAGCCTTGGGGTGACTGCGCAGCAAGGTGCCGGTTTGCAGATCAAAGATCTGGATGCGCTGGGCGAAGATGCGCACCCGCACCTTCGATCCGATGGCCGCCGGGCGCGCGGCGTAGCTGCTGTACTCCACCCGCACACAGCTGTCGTCGCACACCGTGCGCTGGACCTCTTCGAAATACTGCATGCCCAGCAGTGGCAAAGCTTTGAGGTGGGGGCGTTCTTCCGCGAACATGGCCTGCACCTGGCGCCGCTCGGTGCCGTGGATGCGCTTGGCTGCCCAATTCTTCTCCCATTGCGCCAGGAAGGTGTTCTGCTCTTCGATGGACTCAAAGCGCCGGCCCTTCAAGGCCGTGGCCTGGGTGTGGCCGATGGCGTGCTCTACCGTACCCTTGCGGTTGGGGTCACGCACCCGGGCCGGGTCGGCCACCACGCCGTAGTGCGCCAGGGTGGCGGCATAGACCGGGTTGAGTTCGGGCTCATACAGGTCGGGTTTGATGACGCCCTCTTTGAGGTTGTCCAACACCACGTACTGCGGGCAGCCACCGAAGTGGCGAAACGCGCGCTCGTGCAGCTCGGCCCAGACCTGCTGGCCAGACTTCCAGACCACGTGCCGAAAGCTGGCCCGCGAGTAGCGCAGCGTTGCCACGAACAGGCGCGGTTTGCGGTACCGGTCGCTGCCCGGCACCCGGGTGGGTGCACCCTCACCGTAGTCCACCTGCATCTCCTCTGCGGGCAGGAAGGACAGGCGGTCGAATTGTTCGGGCTCCTTGTGACGCAGCCGGGCCACGAAGCGTTTGACCGAGTTGTACTGGCCGGCAAAGCCGTGGACATCGACCAGGTCCTGGTAGATGGCCGTGGCGTTGCGCTTGAGACGCAGTTGGGCCTCGATGACGTCGCGGTACGGCTCGCATAGGGAGGCGGCCACTGACGTGGGAGCCGGTGGCCAGGGTGGGGGAATTTGCGCGGCCACGTGAGCGGCCATGGCATCAGGGCCGGTGGCCACCCCGGGGGAATTTGACTGCTCGGCCTGCCGGCGACGTTGGTAACTCCTGACGGTCTTGCGGTCGACGCCGGTGATGCGCGCGATCTCGCGCTGGGTGCTGCCACGCTCGAGCAGCGTGTAGACGGTGGCCCGTTGGTTGGGTTTCAAGACATTCACTCCTTGGCCTCCCCTCGGGGAAGACCAGAACTACTGTCCTGCCAACAGGTGCCAGCGGCGCCGGCGTTTACCCCCTGTCCCCGATCAACTCAGGTGGGGGAGTTTGAGGTGGCCATCAGTGGGGGAGTTTGGGTGGCCGCCGGGG
>NZ_JASATI010000096.1:0-2522 GCF_038440225.1 Hydrogenophaga sp. OTU3427
TGTTGATTCATCAGCACAATTGAGCCAGTGATCACGTCGAATATTGAGCCACTGGTTTGATGGATTTTCTGGCTATTCGGTTGTGGATAAGTCTATAGGTTCTGCTGCTTTTCGATCTCCTTTCTGAGCTTTGCTGCGTTGCTTTTGCGGTGCCGCGCCAGCGGCACTGGAATGTCTGAATCGCCAGCTCTCATTGCCCGTCTCCACGATGTGGCAATGGTGTGTAAGGCGGTCGAGCAAGGCGGTGGTCATCTTGGCGTCGCCAAAGACGCTGCTCCATTCCGAGAAGGTCAGGTTGGTGGTGATCACCACGCTGGTTCGCTCGTAGAGCTTGGAGAGCAGGTGGAACAGCATGGCGCCGCCGGACTGCGTGAACGGCAGGTAGCCCAGTTCATCCAGGATCACCAGATCGACGTACATCAGGCGGTGCGCCAGTTGGCCGGTCTTGTTCTGCGCCTTCTCCAGCTCCAGGGCATTGACCAGCTCCACCGTGGAGAAGAAGCGCACCCGTTTGCCATGCATGCGGATGGCCTCGATCCCCAGGCTTGTGGCCAGGTGCGTCTTTCCGGTACCGGGGCCACCGACCAGCACCACGTTGTGCGCCGACTCCAGGAAGCGAAGGGTGTGCAGCTGGCGCACCAGCGCCTCATCGAGTTGCGTATGGGCAAAGTCAAAGCCAGCAAGATCGCGGTGGGAGGGGAAGCGCGCCACGCGCATCTGGTAGGCCATGGAGCGCACCTCGCGCTGCGCCGTCTCGGCCTTGATGAGCTGGTGCAATACGGCCTCGTGATCGAGCGATTTCATGCGGGCGGTGCCCAGCACCTCCGGCCAGGTACTGGCCATGCCGTGCAGGCCCAGCGCCTTGAAGGCATCAATGACGTCATGCATGGCCGGACTCCGGTGTCACCTCAAAGGGCAGTGTGTTGCGCAGTGCGTCATAGCGCTGCAGGTTGGCCAGTGGCGGGGTGTTGAGCGTGAGCATGGTGGCCACCGGCGGCTCAGGGGTGCGCTGCTCCTTCAGGCGTGAGAGCACGTTGAGCACGTGCTCGGCACTCACCCGGCCGGACTGCAGCGCCAGATCCACGGCTACCAGCACGGCCTCCAACCCGTGCAGGCTCACCCCCATGAGCACCTGCGCCATCACCCTGTCGCCCCCGTTGTGGCGCAGCAACTGGCGCTGCAGCTCCTGCAGCGGCTCGGGCATGGTCTTGAAGGGTGCGCCGTTGCGCAGCGCTCCGGGCTTGCGTTCGACCAGCGCGATGTAGTGCATCCAGTCGTAGAGTGTCTGATCGCGCTCGAAGCTGCGCGCCAGGTGCACCTGTCGCCCGTCAGGCCCGACCACCAGCAGGCCATCCGGGTAGGCTCGCAGGCTGACCACCGCGTGAATCCATTCACACGGCACGCTGTAGCGGTTGCGCTGGAAGTGGATCAGCGAGGTGGCTGATACCCGCACCGGCTGTTCCACATAGCCGTCAAACGCACGGGGGTTGGGCATGAGGCGAGCCCGTTCGTCCTGCCAGACGTCAGCCACAGTAAGCTGTGCCCATTCCGGGTGGGTCATCTCACTCCATGCCTTCACACACGCCTGTTCCAGCCAGTCGTTGAGCTCGCTCAGTGTCCCCCAGCGCCGCTCACTGGCCTCACGCCAGATGTCCTTGCGCCGATCCTGCACGTTCTTCTCCACAACCCCCTTCTCCCAGCCGGCGGCGCGGTTGCAGAACTCCGGCTCGAACAGGTAGTGCCCGGTCATGGCCTCGAAACGCGCATTGACGCTGCGCTGCTTGCCCTGGCCGACCTTGTCCACAGCGGTCTTCATGTTGTCGTAGATGCCCCGCCGGGGTACACCACCAAAGAGTGCAAAGGCGCGGGCGTGTGCATCGAACAGCATCTCGTGCGCCTGGCTGTAGTACGCCACCAGGCAGAAGGCTCGACTGGCCGCCAGCTTGGTGTGCGCCACCTCCAGGCGCCGGCGCAGCCCACCGATGAAGAGGTACTCGCAGCTCCAGTCGAACTGGAACGCCTCACCCAGCTCGAAACTCAGCGGCACAAACCCCGCGCCGCGTGCCGCGTTGCCTTGCTCTTGCTGCCAGCGCTGGGCAAATGTGTACACCGGCCCTCGGCTGCCGCCATAGCCCTGCGCGCGCAGCGCTTCAAACATCGCCTTGATCCCGCGCCGATCGCGTTTGCTGCGGTGGCTATCGGCCTTGATCCACTGGCTCAACTGCTCCTTGTAGGGGTCCAGAATGCTCGCCCCCGCCACCCGCTGCGGGTACCGGGGCTCGGTCATCTGACCTTCTTTGAGCCACTTGGTGGCTGTGTTGCGCGAGATGCCCAGCCGCCGGCTGGCCTCGCGCACTGACACGTCCTGCCTCAGCACGAGGCGGCGCAACTTGCTCAATGTGCTCACGTTGATCACTCCTGCTCCCCCGTGCTGAAAAATTCAGCAGGATAGAGCCGCAACGTGGCTCAAATTTCAACGTGAATGCGTCCCAAATCGGCCCAGTTTTGGAAATGATTCAACA
>NZ_JASATI010000097.1:0-2430 GCF_038440225.1 Hydrogenophaga sp. OTU3427
GTAAGCGGTCAATAAACCCCGCCCTTGTGCTGTTTGAGGGATGTGTACCGTGCGCGGTTCACGGTGCGCCGAGGGCGATGTTCCAAGGCAGAAGGGCTTCATAGTCATCGACGGTCTGGGCCAATGGAAGCTTCTTGAACAGCGCGGCGAGGTAACGGTAGGGCTCAATGTTGTTGGCCTTGGCCGTCTCGATGAGCGAGTACAGATTGGCGCTGGCATTGGCGCCCCCCACCGTGTCGGCGAACAACCAGGAGCGCCGCCCCACCACGAAGGGCCGGATGGCGTTCTCCACCGGGTTGGAATCGAGTGGCCAGGCGCCGTTGTCCAGGAACCGAATGAGCTTGGGCCACTGCCCGTGCAAGTAGTGCAGTGCCTCGCCCAGCAGACTTGAGGGAGTCACGCAGTGCAAGTTCGCGAGAAGCAAGCGTTCGATCTCTCGCACGACAGGGGCGCTGTAGCGCGAGCGCAGGCGTAACCGACGTGCAGGCTTCCAATCCCGGGCCAGTGACTCCGCCCGGTATAGCTTGCCGATGAGTTGCACGAAACGGGTGGCAACCTGATCGGGCGAACGCGCCGCCTTCGGTATGGCCTCCTCTGCCTTGATGAAAGGTCGACGTGCGTGCACCCAACACCCCAGATGCGTCAATCCATGGTCTGCGGCGATGCCGTCATAGACTTGGTAACCATCGCTCACGAGCGTGGTTCCAGGCCGGATACCCACATACAGCTTCTTGGCATGCACCTCACCTCGGCCTGGGGCATAGGCGAACAGCCGCACCGGTGGCCCGGTGCCGGGGCCATTCATCTGCGCCCACATGTAGCTTTTGGTCTGCGCCTTGCGACCGGGCTCCTTGAGCACCTGGACCGTGGTCTCGTCGCCATAGATCAGGTCCGAGTCGAGCAGGTGGTCGCGCAGCAGATTGATCACGGGTTGCACGGCCTGGCCGATGCGCACAACGCCGGCGGCCAGGGTGTTGCTCGCGATATCGCCGCCAAAGCGGCGCAGCAACGCGGCCGTGCGGTACAGCGGCATGCCGAACTGGTACTTGCCGGTGATGACCCAGGCCTGCGCGGCTTCAGTGAGTAGCCCGCGCGGGATGACGCGCGCCGGCGTCGGTGCGACCTTCAAACTCTGATCGCAGCAAGGACAGGCGTACTTGATACGGTGGTGCTGCAGAACGCGCACCTGTTCGGGGATGACGTCGAGTTGCTCACTGACCTCCGCGCCAATCTCCACCAGCGTGTGCCCATCATGGGCGCACACGCGCTCGGCCTCGGGCAACTCGTGACGCACGACCTCACGTGGCAGTGCGGGGTCCAGCGGCTTGCGCCCACGCTTCTTGCGCTGGTGGCCTGCCACCGGTGTCGATGCCTCTTCATCGGTCTGTGCCGGCAGCGTCTGCACGGTGGGCGCGAGTGCCTCGGCCTCGTTGAGAAACAAGTCCTTCTGGTCGGTGCTGCGCGCCTCACTCTTGGCGGCGAACAGTTGGCGTTGAAACGCTTTGAGCCGCTCCAGCGCCAAATCCCGCTCGGTGGTGGCCACCCGCAGCGCGCCGGCAAGCGCATCACGTTCGGCGATGAGGGCGCTCAGTTCTTCAGCGGTGATGGAGACAAGCGATGACACGCCAACTTGGATCTGCATGCCCCATCATCGTTCCTTCACCATTGGGTCAAGCCACGCTGGTGTAGCGCAGATGGGGGTGGCGTTGCACCACCTCGATGTCGATGCCCTCCAGCAGCCAGTGCAACTGCTCGATGGTCAGCGTGGGCACGGCCTGTGCCGATGGCCAGATGAACCGGTCCTTCTCCAGCCGCTTGAGCAACAGCCAAAAGCCGTTGCGCTCCCACCCCAGAATCTTGATACGGTCGCGCCGACGGTTGCTGAACACATACACGCACGAGGCAAACGGATTCAGACCGAGCGCCTGCTCCACCAACACAGCCAGGCCATTGATGTTGAGCCGAAAGTCCACCGGTTCGCGGTGCAGGTAGACCTTCAGGCCTTCGTCAAAGCGGAACACCGCAAGCTCCCCAAGACTCGAATCACTTCGCCAACGTTGCTCAGGTCCAGACCACGCATGTCGATCACCACGCCATTGGGCAAACGTGCCTGCATGTCCATCACAGGCGCAGGCATCGATACCGGTGGCAATGCAACTGGCACAAACGCCGCCGCCGTTGGGGCCACGTTGGCCACCGAATGCCGCGCACGGGCATCGCGTTCATGTTCACGAAGCCAACGGCTGACCTGGTTGGCATTCACGCCGCACTCCCGCGCAAGGCGAGAAACTGATGCTCCTGGCTGTCGACACAAGGCCACCAGCTCAGCCTTCGCCCCTTCGTCGTACACGCTGCGCCCGTCGCTCTTGCGTCCCACCACCAGTCGGCGCCTGAGCTCACTCAATTCGTCTGTCATCTACGTTCCCACGT
>NZ_JASATI010000098.1:0-1815 GCF_038440225.1 Hydrogenophaga sp. OTU3427
GGTAGAACCAAGGGAAATGCCGTGTCACGGCTGGTGGAGACAACGCTCGGGACCTGGCTGGCGCTACTTCAGCGGTAGTGGGATGACAGCCTTAGTTAAGGGTTGTAGGACGCCCGCCCGTGCAGGCGCGCCGATGACACACGCTGACCACCAAGGGTGGGCGTCGTACAAGCCTCTAGGGAGGAAACCGCGTCGAGTACCAATCTGGGCGCACCAGTTGGCAGCTATGGGGAATTGACCGCGCGTAGTGAGGTGGGAGGTGGCACCTGCGCCGCGTGATCGGCCCGCCACGGTGTTGTCACGGGGTACTGCTCTGTTTCAGCCTCATGGATAAGGCCGCTTCTACCGGGCCACCATCGCCGTTTCCGCAGTCGGACGCAGCTGGTCCCCACGGGCTGTCGTGAGCCCGCCGCGAACACCAGCAAGGTTTCACGTGCCAACGCGGTCATGGCGGCCCTCGCTGGTGAGGTGTGCGAATGGACTGCTCACGTGCGAACGTCTCGACGATGAGCATCATCGCTCCGCAGTGGACGCACACGAAGGTTGGTCGACCCGGTTCAGCGCTGGCACACCGGGTCTTCTCGATCTGCCCAGCTGGCACTTCAGGCACAAGCAGCTGGCGCGCCTGCTCAAGGTGCTCCCGCCGATGGTTGTTGGCCAGCAACCCGTAGTGGCGAATCCGGTGGAACCCGCTGGGCAACACGTGCAGCAGAAAGCGACGCATGAACTCTTCGGGTTGAAGCGTCATCACCTTGTGCCGTGTTCGCCCTTTGTCACGGTAGTCCTTCCAACGGAAGGTCACGCCGCGCTCGTCGTGCGCCACCAGGCGCGAGTTGGAGATGGCCACCCGGTGCGTATAGCGCGAGAGGTAGGCCAACACCGCCTGCGGCCCCGCAAACGGCTTCTTGGCATAGACCACCCACTCGCACCGGCGCAGCGGTGCCAACCACCTCGCGAATGCCTTGGGGTCTGTCAGACCCGCGTGTTCCGAGAAGAACTGCAGCTTGCCCGCTCGGTACGCTGTGGCCAGTTCCTCCAGATACCGCCGCCGGAACAGGCGTGAGAGCACCCGCACCGGCAGGAAGAAACCCGGTCGGCACGCCACCCAACGCTGGCCGTCCAGCGATAGCCCGCCGCCGGGCACGATGCCGTGGACGTGCGGGTGGTGGGTGAGTGCCGACCCCCAGGTATGCAGCACCAGCGTGGCGCCGATTTGCGCACCCAGGTGTTTGGGGTCGGCGGCGATGGTGCGCAGCGTTTCGGCCGCCACCTCGAACAGCAGGCCATAGAGGACGGCCTTGTTGTAGTACGCGATCTCGCTGATGGGTGCTGGCAGCGTGAAGACCACGTGGAAGTAGTCCACCGGCAGCAGATCGGCCTGCCGGGCATCGAGCCAGCGTTGGGCGGCGGTGGCCTGGCACTTGGGGCAATGCCGGTTGCGGCATGAGTTGTAGGCGATCTGCAGGCGTTGGCAGTCCTGACAGCGCAGCACATGTCCTCCCAGTGCCGCGCAGCGGCACTGCTCGATGGCTGTCATGACCTTGAGCTGACCCAGGCTCAGGTGGGAGCGCTGGGCTTGCCGCCAGGTTGGCCCGTGGGTGCGGAAGATGTCCGCCACCTCCAGAGCAGCGGTGCCCATAGTGCGCCTACGCGGTGCTCAGCTGCTCCAGCGGACTGACCACCTCGCGCAGGATGTCGGTGGCCACTTGCGTGTACATGGCCGTCGTCTCCAACTTCTTGTGCCCGAGCAGGACCTGGATCACCCGGATGTCCACCTTCTGCTCCAGCAAGTGGGTGGCGAAGCTGTGGCGCAGC
>NZ_JASATI010000099.1:0-1637 GCF_038440225.1 Hydrogenophaga sp. OTU3427
AGTCGGCCCTGAAATATTCATTTCACACCCCGACTGCGCGTGATTCCGGCCAGCGCGATGTGCCCGTTAGCCAAGTGCGCAGTGTCAGCCACCAGCTCGGCTGTACGCCGGCCATCGCGCACAGACGCAAATACAGCCGCTGCAAGAAGGGAACCCCCTTTTTGACGATCATGCGCAGCAGCCAGCGGATGTTGTACCCCGCCGCACACAGCACCGCATGCAGCCGGTCGCCCTGCTCACCTTTGAGCTGACACCGATCCATGCGGTGGTCGGCTTTGAGGTGGCCGATGATCGGCTCGATCGCCTGGCGCCGCTTGAGCAGCTTTCTCTCCTGCTCGCTGATGCGTTTGCTCTTGCCCCGGTGCACGATGTGCACATCTGGGTTCTGTGTATCCACGCCGCGATAGCCCAAGTCCACAAACGCGGTCGTAGGCTTTGCCTTGCTGTCCTGCATCAGGATGGCCGCCTGCTCCAGTTGTTCGTTCAGGGTGTGGCCGTCGTACGGGTTGCCATGGAAAGCTTTTGCGCCCACGACCAGATTGCTCTTGAGCGTGCTGGCAATGCCCACCTTCACCCCGAACTCATAGGGCGTCTTGGCCTTTCCCTTGGAGATGCAGTCCACCTCAGGCGCATGCCAGGCGTAGAGCTTGCGCTGTCCATCAACGGCCTTGCGTTGGCCGCTCTGGGACACGATGCGATGGGCTTTGCTCAATGTCTCGTCCAGCGCTTCCCGCACGGCAGCCCCGATCGCGCTGGCCTTGCGCTCAATCTCGCGCTGCAACCGACCCACGATGGTGCGCTGACGTTTGATGGCGCGTTTCATGCGCTTGAACTGGCGGGCGTGGGCATAGCGCCCGGCCTTGCGGTTCAGATGCTGCCCCTCTTTGGCAAAGGTCTGCTTCAGATCGATACCTGCGTCCTTGGCTGCCTCGACCAGTTTGACCCGGGCGGTCTCTAACAGGCGGCTGTCAGTAGGGTGGGCAATCGCCTTGTGCTGCACGGTGCTGTCCACGATCACGCGGGCAAGCTCCTGCTGCTTGATCAGTTTGAGTTCGACCGCTACGTTGATGGTCTGCGCCAGCAGCTCTTCCACGCCTTCTTCGCCCAGCAGTTGGCGAAACTTCACCAGGGTGGTGGCGTCGCAGGGGCGGTGGTGTTCAAAGTACGCCTGTCCTGAGAAGAACTGCCAGGTCGGTGTCTCACCCCAGCGCTCAACGACGCCTTCGTCGGACTCGTTGAAGGCGTGCTTGAGGTACAGCAGCGCGATCATGGTGCGCAGCGGCACACGAGGTCGCCCGGCATTGCTGGAAACGGCCACACGCTGAACCTGTTCTCCAAAAAGATCCAGGTCGGGCATGGCCACACCGGCGCGGCCTTTGCGAGAGAACACCTGCGCCACCCGCGCTTCGATCTCTTGCCAGGGCATGCGTGAGGCCAGCACCGCCAGCGGGTGGCGCAGATCGATCATGTGGTCGATGCGCGAACGGAAGAAATCGTCGGTGGCAGGGCAGGCAAAAAGCACAGCAGAACTCCCAGAAATCAACCCCTATTGGAATTCAAACTGGGAGTTCCGGCCATCCGCAATCACCCCAGAACACCAGCGTTCATGCGGCTTCCGGGGATTTTTCAGGGACGAC
>NZ_JASATI010000100.1:0-1499 GCF_038440225.1 Hydrogenophaga sp. OTU3427
CTTGACCAGCTCCGGCACGGCCGTGAACAGGTCGGCCTCCAGGCCGTAGTCGGCCACGCTGAAGATCGGCGCCTCGGGGTCCTTGTTGATCGCCACGATCACCTTGGAGTCCTTCATGCCCGCCAGATGCTGGATGGCGCCCGAGATGCCGGCGGCGATGTACAGCTGCGGTGCCACGATCTTGCCCGTCTGCCCCACCTGCCAGTCGTTGGGCGCGTAGCCCGCGTCCACCGCCGCGCGGCTGGCCCCCAGGGCCGCCCCCAGCTTGTCCGCCAGCGGCGTCATGACTTCGTTGAACTTCTCGCTGCTGCCCAGTGCCCGGCCACCCGAGACGATGATCTTGGCCGCGGTCAGCTCGGGGCGCTCGCTCTTGGCGATCTCGTTGCCCAGGAAGCGGCTCTTGCCGCTGTCGGCCTGGGCCGCTGCGGTTTCCACGGCTGCGCTGCCACCGGTGGCCGCTGCGGCGTCAAAGCCGGTGGTGCGCACCGTCACCACGTGCGTGGCGTCGGTGCCTTGCACGGTGGCGATCGCGTTGCCGGCGTAGATCGGGCGCTCGAAGGTGTCGGCGCTGATCACCTTGGTGATGTCGCTGACCTGCGCCACGTCCAGCCTGGCCGCCACGCGCGGGGCCACGTTCTTGCCCGAGGCCGTGGCCGGGAACAGGATGTGGCTGTAGCCGCCGGCGATGGCCAGCACCTGCGCGGCCACGTTCTCGGCCAGCCCGTGGGCCAGGCCTTCGGCGTCGGCGTGGATGACCTTGGCCACGCCGGCGATCTGGGCCGCTTGTGCCGCTGCGGCGCCGGCGTTGTGCCCGGCCACCAGCACGTGCACGTCGCCACCGCAGGCCAGGGCCGCGGTCACGGTGTTCAGGGTCGCGCCTTTGATGCTGGCGTTGTCGTGTTCGGCAATAACAAGTGCGGTCATGGTCAGATCACCTTCGCTTCGTTTTTCAGCTTGTCCACCAGCGCGGCCACGTCGGCCACCTTGATGCCGGCCTTGCGCCCCGCGGGCTCGGCCACCTTGATCGTCTTCAGGCGCGGCTTGACGTCCACGCCCAGGTCTTCGGGCTTGACCACGTCCAGCGGCTTCTTCTTGGCCTTCATGATGTTGGGCAGCGTCACGTAGCGCGGCTCGTTCAGGCGCAGGTCCGTGGTGATGATGGCCGGCAGCGTGATGGACAGGGTTTCCAGACCACCATCCACCTCGCGCGTGACCTTGGCCTGGCCGTCGGCGACTTCGACCTTGCTGGCGAAGGTGGCCTGCGGCAGGTCGGCCAGGGCCGCCAGCATCTGGCCGGTCTGGTTGGCGTCGTCGTCGATCGCCTGTTTGCCCAGGATCACCAGGCCGGGTTGTTCCTTGTCGACCAGGGCCTTGAGCAGCTTGGCCACGGCCAGCGGCTGCAGTTCCTCGGCGGTTTCCACCAGGATGGCGCGGTCGGCACCGATGGCCATCGCGGTGCGCAGGGTTTCCTGGCACTGCGTCACGCCGCAGCTCACGGC
>NZ_JASATI010000101.1:0-1478 GCF_038440225.1 Hydrogenophaga sp. OTU3427
TAGTCTTACTGTGTCACAAACGTAGTCGAGCGTTAAATGTGGCGCAATGCGGGCAATGTCCCAAGGCGTGTGCCAGTGTGACACTCAACTCAAGACGCAACGTCCTGATCGAGTCCGGCACGTGACGCTGCGCGCGCTGGACTTCCCCGAGGGATGTAATCCGGGGAAACGGCAGGTACTTGGCGTTCGACGAAGTTTTTTTTGCTGCCGGCATCGCTGCCGGCTTTCAGCCGCTGCGCCATCAGGAAACCATACGCGGCGATGCTCAGGCTGGCGTGGTGGTGAAAGCCTCGCCAACCTCTCCCCTCATAGTGTCCCAGCCCCAGGTCCTGTTTGAGATCCTGGTAATCGCGCTCGATACGCCAGCGCATGTGCGCGGCGCGCACCAGATCGTTCAGTGCCGTCGCTTCTGGCAGCGTGGACAGGTGGTACTTCTCGGGCTCGGCCTGGTCTGCGGGCCACTCGATGAGCAGCCACTGCTGGGGCAGAAGACGGGCCTTGCCCACATTGCCACCAGCGCAGCGTACCCGCACTGCAGCGAAGCGGCTTGTCAGGCGCTCATTTGTGCCTTCGCGCCAGCTGATGTTCTGGAATGCGCTGTCGGGCAAGGACTGCGCCAATGCTTTGACGCTCACTGGCTGTCGTTTTGCGGTTCGCCGAGGCATCACCGGTGGACGGCCCATGCCGCTGTAGGGCTTGGGTGGCAAGGGCTCCACGCCCGGTGGCCAGACCACCACGGCCGAGGTGATGCCGACCACGTAGGGCAAACCCATTTCGGTCAGACCCTGACGAAACGCGTAGTCGATGCCGTAGCCGGCGTCGGCTAGCACGCAGTGCCTAGGTGCTCCTTCGCAGAGCAGGCCTCGCAGCTGTGCCAGGGCAATTTGTGGCTTTGTCGCAAACTCGATGTCTGCAGGAATCCCGGCCTTGAGTCTGCGCTCTGCGTCTTCGGCCCAGTTTCGGGGCACGTACAGTTGCCAGGCTACCGGCAGGCTGCCTTGTTCACATGCCAGCGAAACGCTGACGGCCACTTGGCAGTTGTCCTGCTTGCCCAGCACCCCACAGTATTGGCGCGTCACCCCAACCGAGTGGATGCCCTTCTTCGGAAAGCCGGTGTCGTCAACGATCCACCAGCCGCCAGCGCTGAAGTCCATGTGCGGGATCACCCACTGTGCCACGCGATTGAGCAATTGCCGGTCGCTCCATTGGGCCTTGGCGACAAAGTGATGCAGGGCTTGGTGCCGGGCGCTGGCGCGCAGTGGATCGACGCGGGCGGCGATGGGCTCAATGCTCTTGCGCGACAGGGGCAGCATCAGGCCGGTGCAATATCCGGCCAATCCTGCGTGACGGTCGGCATGGCCCAGCCCTTCGGCCAGGTGAGCCATGTAGCGATCAAATTCTTTAGCTATGTCCATCGCACCCCCCTCGCCGGGAACAAGATGGGCATATCATGCCTCAATATTTATGACACAGTAAGA
>NZ_JASATI010000102.1:0-1445 GCF_038440225.1 Hydrogenophaga sp. OTU3427
CGGCAGGAGCTTGCATCGTGGAAGGGATTCATCCATGCGGGAAGACGCTGCGCGACCGGCGTAAATTTCGGTTCGATACCCGGTTTGCAGATCTCAGTCGGTCAGCGCCGCTTATCTCGTGCCCGCTGATAGGCTCGTTCCGGTCATAGGGGCGCAAGTTGGCACAGAGTGTGAGCGGCCGGTCTACGGGCTGGAGCGGTCAGCGACCTTGGCTTCATCGGATACCGGCTGACCTGATAATTGGCCTCGCGGCATCTCTTTGTAGACCGGTCGAATGACCATCTTTTCAGCGCAAACCGGCGATGCATGATGAACTCATAGGACGAACTCAGCTTTGGTCGAACGCCCTGACTGACTGCAAGCAGGCGCTAGAGCTTGCGAATCGGCTTACCGATGCGGCGTCGGCTTCGCCGGTCATTGCCGAGCAAGCCAACTTTGAAGCGTTCTATCAAGCCGAGACTGGTCGGCCCTACGACCGGCTTCATGCGTATTCGGTTGATCGCGATTTGTTTGAGCGGTTTCGCCCAGCACTCCCCACTCCTTCCGAATGCCACCTCGGCGCCTTTCACCTGCACAAGATTGCCGTCGTATATCTGGCCCAGGTGTATTCAACAGGGAACGCAGTTGTCGGCCTCGTAGCGACGAACAAGGGCGACGCTGGCACGGAACTTCGAAAACGGCTTTTGGAACTCGCTTTTCCTGATGAATCAGATCGAGTGGCCTTCGGCGAAACAATGAAGCACGTTCTCCGTCTGCGTGACAAACAAATCGGGCATGCCGACGGTAGCGAATTCTCCGTGCGCCACGCGGCTCAGTCGGTAGTTAGCACGATTGAGCCCGTCCCGTTCGGCTTGCAACAAGACCTCCTCCGATTTCTACCTCTGCTGATCCAGGCAGTTCACACACTGCTTGGCGATCTGCTACATGCAAAGGCTCAGCAAGAGAGCCGGGAACAAACGAAGTAATTAGCATATAGCTACTTGTGCACACCGCCACACCATGGATGCCGGCTGGTATCGGCCAGGAGCAGCCGGACGGATTATCGGCCAAGAGCCGGCATCAAACGTAGGAGTGAGCGGCCTGCGCGGCATTTCGCGCAGATCCGATCGACTGAAGCGTTAGCCCACTTGTGCTGCAAGCGGGCGCAAGAATCTAGTCTCAAATTCTTCGTGCATCGCCGTATCTGGCTGAAGCAGTGACACTACCTTTCCTACAAGCTCCCCCTTGCTATAGGAGAGCCCGTTCCTGGAAATCACGTCGCCAGATATCGTGATCTCTGGCCCCACGCCGAATACCTTATCGACCACAGCGGGCGGGTAGTAGTACTCAATACCGTTTTTCGGCCAAACGATGACATTCTCTTTGGGAATGCCCATCGCCACCAACTGATCTGGCAAGCCCGCAGAGTGAACGGCATCGAGAACGACAAATATTCTGTCTCTGTA
>NZ_JASATI010000103.1:0-1441 GCF_038440225.1 Hydrogenophaga sp. OTU3427
GTCAGAGTCACTCACCGTCGGCGGCTTGAACGGCGGCGTCGATCGCTACCGGCCATTCAACTCACATCGGCTCCAATGACGGCTGTTCCTCCAAGACAGGGAATTCGATGCGCGGAGATGAAATCCGGGCATGATCGACAGGTCTGGATCGGACCGTACACGTACTCCCGACCTTGAGTAGGCATTCAGCTTCAAGCCGTAAACCGGTCATCGCTGAATAGCTGGCTTTACTTCCTAGTCTGTGATGTGCGTGGCTGCGTGGCTGCGTGGCTGCGTGGCTGCGTGGCTGCGGGGTTTCGTGGTTTCCCATACCTGTATAAAGATCAGGTTAAATGGCGCAAGGCTCCGTTTTGGGATACGCGGTATATTTTTGCTAGCCCGGGCATAGCTAGCGTCCTGCCGTCGTCATCCGCTTTGCTCGAACGTTCTCCCCCTTTACGAAGGCCCGCATGTATCACTACGACCAAAAGCCCGGAACACGCTTCGCCGACGCATCAGCTGAAGCTCTGCAGGCAATTCGTGACTCCGAGTACTCCGTGCTCGTTGGAAGGAACAACTGCGGAAAATCATTTCTCTTGAAGTCATTGACTCAGCAGTGGGGGCAAGCAGCTTCGTACTTAGGCCCGGCGCGCTACCAAAACTTCAATCTGCTTGGCTACTACACGCCCAACCGGAATCGGCGAGACGAGAAGTGGCGGCAGTTCATGAGTCAATGGCAGCAACAGCAGCAAAACATCGACAACTCGCCGATGAACTTACAGCAAGCAATCGCGGAACTCTCCGATGATCAACGCAGCCGCCTCGCGGAGATCATGAAGACACTGCTTGGCGTTGAACTCGAATGGCGCCAAACAGTCGACGGTAACTCGATGTCACAGAAATACATCTCTTGCGGTGGTCACAATATCTCATACACAAGTTCTGGGTTCAGGTTGATCACCACATTGGTTACGAGCCTTCTCGATACGGACTACGACACATTCCTAATCGATGAGCCCGAACTTGGGATCAGTCCGGAAGCCCAAGGAATACTGGCCGACTTCTTGTTCGATCGAGAGCATCGAGCTCGGTACTTTCCTCACATCAAAACGATTGTGTTTGCGACTCACTCGACTATCTTTCTTGACCGGACCCGGATCTCGAACAATTACACGGTGCAAAAAGTAGGCGACGAGATTTCTATTCAACCGATCCTTGGCCAAGCTGACTTTAACAACATCCATTTTTTCCTTCTTGGGAATCGATTCGAAACCCTATATTTACCTTCTGCAATCGTTCTCGTTGAAGGCAAATGCGACGACAAGTTCATCGAGCGCGTGGTGTCGCTGCGGCATCCATCCTCACAGATCAGTGTCATCTCCGCGAACTCAGATAGCAGAATCAAGGAAATTTTGAACGTCGCCAAGGGCCTGTTTGCCGATATACAGCGTAGCCCTTACAG
>NZ_JASATI010000104.1:0-1323 GCF_038440225.1 Hydrogenophaga sp. OTU3427
CATCCACCAGAGCTGCCTGAAGGCCGGCATCGTGCCGCGCGAGATCGCCGACCTCTCCGCGCTGCAGACGGTGGGCTCCACCGGCTCGCCGCTGTCGCCGGAGGCTTGCCGCTGGTTGTACGATGCCGTGAAACCGGACCTGTGGCTCAACGTCGTCTCCGGCGGCACGGACCTGGCGGGCGGCTTTCTCGTCGGCCTGCCCACGCTGCCCGTTTATCTGGGCGAGATGCAATGCCGCGCGCTGGGCGCGCGCGTCGAGGCCTGGAGCGACGAAGGCCGGACGCTGCCGGGCGAAGTCGGCGAGCTGGTATGCGTGAACCCGTTGCCCTCGATGCCGCTGTTCTTCTGGGGCGATGAAGACGGGAGCCGCCTGCGCGAGAGTTACTTCGATACCTTCCGCGACGCGCAGGGCCACCCGGTCTGGCGCCATGGCGACTGGCTGCGGCTGGTGCCGCGGCCCGACGTCGTCGGCGGCGTGATTTACGGCCGCTCCGACGCCACCATCAACCGCCAGGGCGTACGCATGGGAACGGCAGAGCTCTATCGCGTGGTGGAACAGATCGATGAGGTGGCCGACAGCCTGGTCGTGGACCTCGAATACCTGGGCCAGCCTTCGTGGATGGCGCTGTTCGTGCAACTGCGTTCCGGGCTGGAGCTGGGCGACGAGCTGCGCCAGCGCATCCGGCAGGCGCTGCGCGTGGGCCTGTCGGTGCGCCACGTACCGGACGAGGTCCTGCAGGTGCCGGCCATCCCGCGCACCGTCACCGGCAAGAAGCTGGAGCTGCCGGTGAAGAAGCTGCTGCTGGGGCACCCCGTGGAGAAGGTGGTCAACCGCGACGCGGTGGCCCAGGTCGCGAGTATCGACTGGTTCGTGGACTTCGCGGCGCGGCGCGCGCTGCAGGCGGCCGCGAACTAGAGCTGCGACACGGACTCGCCGACGCTCGGTCTGCAGACATGCAGTCGACATAAACGACGTTTTCCTGAAAGCAGGGGCCATGTGACAGCAGCGCTCAATGTGCTGATGGGCGATCTGAGGATCGGCGGGGTTGCGTGCGTGAGTTGACGTTCGATGGCAGCGGTCGTACTTGGGCAGGCGACAGTCGCGCCAGCACGTTGGACGTCAGCACCGCCTCCGGGACCGGTCACTCGGCTAGCGAAAGTCTGCACAGGTGGAATGACCGGTAGATGATCGCGACGGCTCTTGTTGGGCTCGGATCCGAACTACCGCAACCGCTGCAAACCGGGTATCGAACCGAAATTTACGCCGGTCGCGCAGCGTCTTCCCGCATGGATGAATTCCTCCTCCGATGCAAGCTTCTGTCA
>NZ_JASATI010000105.1:0-1254 GCF_038440225.1 Hydrogenophaga sp. OTU3427
TGACCTGCCCCCACTGGCCGTACCAACAGATTGGAGAAGTCCGGGGTTGAAGGTTAATCGAAGTTTTGTTTCTGCTCACTGCCAGCAGCACCGCCAGCGCGCTGGCGGTGCTGCTGGGCGAATTTTGCTGGCGGAATTCGCCCCAGGCTGCTGTGCGGTCTGACCTCGTTGTAATCCTGGCGCCAGCGCGCAATGCACTCCCGGGCCTGTGACAACGATTCAAACCACTGCTCGTTGAGGCACTCATCCCTGAATTTGCCGTTGAAGCTCTCGATGTACCCGTTCTGCATGGGCTTGCCCGGCTCAATCAGAATGTGCCTAATCCCGTGGGTGTGCGCCCAGGCCAGAAACGCCCGGCTGGTGAACTCTGGGCCATTGTCCGTTCGCACCGCTGCCGGGTAGCCGCGAAACCGTGCCACCTGGTCGAGGACGCGAGTGACGTACTGGCCCGAAATGCCGTAGTCCACTGCTATCTCGACGGACTCTTTGCTGAAGTCATCCACCACCGTCAGGCATTTGAGGCGCCGGCCACTGGACAGACTGTCGGAGACGAAATCCATGCTCAACACCTCGTTGATGTTCCTGGCCAGTTGCAGTGGCACACGCTCCTGCGCTGGCCGTTTGGCTTTGCTGCGCTTCTTCACCGTCAGGTTGGCCTGCCGGTACAGCCGATAGATGCGCTTGTGGTTCACTCCCGGAAACTGCTCGCGCAGCATGTCGTGGATGCGCCGGTAGCCGAATCGGCGGCGCACCAAGGCCGTTTGCCGAATCTGTTCACCAAGGCTGGCGTTGAGCTCGCTGAGCTGCGGTGGATGGCGGTAGCTGTCTCGGGATAGCCCCACAAGGCGGCAGGCGTGCCGCTCCGAGAGGTGATGCTGCTCAATCATCTGTCGGATGGCATCGCGCCGCGCCTGTGGGGCTAGCGCTTTACCCCGAAGACGCTCTTGAGGGCGTGGATGTCCAGGTGGGCCTCGGCCAGCAGCCGCTTGAGCTTGGCGTTCTCGCTCTCAAGCTCGCGCAGGCGCTGGGCCTCTGAGACCTGCATGCCGCCGAATTTGGCACGCCATTTATAAAACGTGGCCTGGCTGAAGCCACCGCTGCGGCACAACTCGGGGATGCCCATACCGGCCTCGGCCTGTCGCAAGAAGCCAATGATTTGTTCGTCGCTGAACCTGCTCTTCTTCATGTCCATCATTCTCCTGGGTTGACGGACTTCTCTCGTTTACCGTGGTACGGCTGGCGGGGGGCAGGTCA
>NZ_JASATI010000106.1:0-1217 GCF_038440225.1 Hydrogenophaga sp. OTU3427
TGCAGCTGCTCAGCTCAAGGTGTCGCGCACGGCGTTCTCTCGCGTGCTGAACGAGCATGCGGCCATTAGCTCGGAGATGGCTTTGCGTTTGGCCGATTGGCTGGGTGGCGATGCTACGATCTGGCTTCGCATGCAGACCGACTATGACCTGTGGATCGCGCGTAAGACGCACAAGGTAAAGATCGCGAAGGCGGCATCTGCGACCACTGGGCTGCTGCCGGTTCCGTTGACACCGACCTAAGCTTCTTGAGCTTTTTCGAACTGTACGGGACTGAGATACCCGAGCGTCGAATGCCTGCGTGTCGGGTTGTAGAAGCATTCGATGTAGTCGAACACGTCTGAACGGGCCTGCCCTCGCGTTCGGTACACCTTCCTGACCGTTCGCTCGGTCTTGAGCGAGCTGAAGAAGCACTTCATCGCCGAGTTGTCCCAGACCTCACCGGCCCTGCTCATGCTGCATGTGATGCCCTGTTCGTCCAGCAGCTTCTGGAAGTGCTCGCTGGTGTACTGGGCGGATTCAACCGGTCGTCGCAACACCTTCAACCAGGAGGTGTCTATGGGGCGACCCGCAGGATGGATAAAGCAGTTAACTGGCAGAGGTCCAATGCGATCTCCAGGGGCTCCAACGCTTCGGCGAGAGGCTGAGCGTCAGTTCTGGGTTGGGATTGCAACCGGCATCACAAGTGAGAAGGCTGCCGAAGCCGTAGGCGTGTCGCAGGCCGTGGGATCCCGTTGGTTTCGGCATCGTGGCGGTATGCCATTGCTCATGTCGAAACCTGTATCTGATAGGTACCTGTCGTTCGCCGATCGAGAAGAGATCGGACTGCTTCGGGCGCAATATCTCGGCGTACGGGAGATAGCGCGTCGCATTGGTCGAAGCCCCTCAACCGTGTCGCGCGAGCTCACACGCAACGCTGCGACACGCGGCGGCAAGCTCGAGTACCGTGCGTCAGTCGCGCAGTGGAAGTCAGAGCATCTGGCCCGACGCCCCAAACCGGCCAAGCTGGTGACGAATCCCCGTCTGCGCGAGTATGTCCAAGAACGCCTGGAGGGTTGCCATGCAACTGCACGGCATCGAACGTCACCGTTGGCGACAGCGGCTCGCGAGCCACGGCGACTTCATGCGCCTGCGCGACGCGGCCCGGGCCGATTGAACTCAGCCGAGGGTGAAAATCTTCAGCGATCCTCTTTTTCATCAGAAACGAGCAGGGCAACTA
>NZ_JASATI010000107.1:0-1119 GCF_038440225.1 Hydrogenophaga sp. OTU3427
TATTGATCCGGAAGAATTTAACTTGAACTTTTCGGTTGTTTCATCATCTGTTGGTGATGGAAGCAACCGACATGAGAAAGCTGTCGCGCGATGCGCGGCATGAGCGGCGCGTCCAAGTGATTCGACTGCGCAATGCGGGCCAGACCTACGAGCAGATTGCTCAACAAACTGGGCTGAGCCGAACCGGCGTCTTTGACATCTGCAAGCGTCATGAGGAGGCCGGGGCGAAAGCCTTGCGCGATGCGCCCCACGGGCGAAAGCGTGGCGATGGTCGCCTGCTGGACGCGACGCAAGAGGCCTTGATTCAGAAGCTCATTGCGGACAAGACCCCGGACCAGCTGAAGATGCCCTATGCGCTGTGGACGCGAGCGAGCGTGGCAGAGCTGATTGAGCATCGCTTTGGCATCCGCTTGCCCGTGCGCACGATGGGCCTGTACTTGGCGCGCTGGGGGTTCACGCCGCAAAAGCCTATGAAAAAGGCGTACGAGCAGTCGCCTGCTGCAGTCAAGAAGTGGCTCGACGAGGACTACCCGGTGATTGCCGCTCGCGCCAAGGCTGAAGGTGCCGAGATTCACTGGGGAGACGAGAGCGGCCTGCGCAGCGACGACGTGCGTGGGCGTGGCTTTGCGCCCAAGGGCCAGACACCGGTGGTCCGGGTCAACAACAAGCGTCATGGCCTGTCGGTGATCTCCACCGTCACCAACAAGGGACAGATGCGCTGGAGCATCTTCGACGGTGCGCTCAACACGAACATCCTGATTGACTTCCTGCGCCGACTGATCAAGGGAGCGACCAAGAAGATTTATCTGATCCTGGACAACCTGCGGGTGCATCACGCCAAGCCGGTCAAGGCCTGGCTGGCTGACCACGCCGAGGCAATTGAGGTGTTCTACCTGCCCAGCTACAGCCCGGAACTCAACCCCGACGAGATGGCCAATGCCGACATCAAGCAAGCGGTCACGAAGCTGGCGCCGGCGCGCACGAAGCTGCAACTGGTCAAGGCCACGGCGCACCACCTGCGCAGCGTGCAGCGTCAACCTGAGCGGATTCGCAAATACTTCGAGCATGGTCCGGTTCGCTATGCTGCTTGATTCAAGTTCATTGATGCCGGATCAATAA
>NZ_JASATI010000108.1:0-1081 GCF_038440225.1 Hydrogenophaga sp. OTU3427
ATGCTGTTCCGAATACGGTCAGCGGCGACGTGCGCGGCAACGATGTCCAGGGCGCGGACGGAGCGATGGTGACGGCGGCCAACCCGACCCTGACCTACGGCACGCTGAGCCTGGCGGCCGATGGCAGCTACACCTACACGTTGAACAACGCCAACCCGGCGGTGAACGCACTCAACGCCGGGCAGAGCCTGGTGGACACGTACACCTACACCATCACGGACACCGACGGTGACACCAGCACGGCGACGTTGACGGTGACCATCAACGGCGCCAGCGATGGCGGCCCGGTGGTGACGGTGCCCGACGAAGACTTGGTCAATGTCCAGGACAAGACGGTGTCCGAAGCGGCCGGACCGACGGCGGGCAACTTCACGCTGAGCGCCCCGGACGGGCTGACCAGTGTGAGCGTGGGCGGCACGTCGCTGAGCGCGGCACAGCTGGGCACCCTGGGCACGACCCCGGTGAGCATCGACACCGGCGAAGGCACCCTGGTGCTGAACGGCTACAACCCGGCCACGGGCGTGGTGAGCTACACCTACGATCCCAAGCCGCTGAGCCACACCAGTGGCGACACGATCATTGACGCCATTCCCATTGTGCTGACGGACAGCACGGGTGCAACGGCCAGCAACACGCTGGACATCGGGGTGACCGACACCCAGCCGCTGGCCAAGGCAGACGTCAACAGCATCACCGAGGACGCCAGCCCGAACACGGTCAGCGGCAACGTGATCACGCTGGGTGCGGGGGCGGACACGCTGGGCGTGGACAACCCGACCAATGCCACCGCGTACAGCGGCGCGCTGACCTACGGCACGCTGAGCCTGGCGGCCGATGGCAGCTACACCTACACGTTGAACAACGCCAACCCGGCGGTGCAAGGCCTGTCGACCGGCGAAACGCTGACCGACACCTACACCTACACGTTGACCGACGCCGACGGTGACACCAGCACAGCCACGCTGACGGTGACCATCAACGGCGCCAACGACGGCGTGAGCATCACCAACCTGACCGCACAGGCCAGCGGTGGCGACGTGCGGGTGGACGAAGACGACCTGGCGACCGGCTCGGACACGAG
>NZ_JASATI010000109.1:0-1004 GCF_038440225.1 Hydrogenophaga sp. OTU3427
CCGTTGGGGATGTGGCGGAAGGCCACCTCCTCGCCGCCGGGCTTCTTGCCTTCGTCGCCGTCGTAGCAGAAGGGCGCGTGGTCCGAACTGAAGACGGTGAACAGGCCGTCGTTGAGCCCGTCCCAGATCACGCGCTGGTTGGAGGCGTCGCGTGGCGGCGGGCTGCAGACGCAGCGCGCGCCCTGGTAGCTGTCGTCGAGCCCCAAGTCGGCGGCGGTCAGGAACAGGTACTGCGGACAGGTCTCGGCGAACACCTTGAGGCCGTGGGCGCGCGCCCAGCGGATCTGCTCCACCGCCTCGCGCCCGGACACGTGCACGATCAGGATGGGCACGTCCACCAGCTCGGCCAGCGAGATGGCGCGGTGGGTGGCCTCGCGCTCCACCAGCATGGGGCGGGCGTGGGCGTGGAAACGCGGTGCCGTGCGGCCGGCGGCTTCCAGGCGTTTGGTCAGCCACTCGATGGCGTCGGCGTTCTCGGCGTGGATCATGGCCATGGCGCCGTGCTGGCGCGCCACCGCCAGCACGTCCAGGATCTGGCCGTCGTCCAGCTTGAGGTCGTCGTAGGTCATGTAGACCTTGAACGAGGTGTAGCCCTCAGCGATCAGGGCCGGCAGCTCTTCGTTCAGCACCTGGGGCGTGGGGTCGCTCACGATCAGGTGGAAGGCGTAGTCCACATGGGCCTTGCCTTCGGCGCGGCGGTGGTAGTCGTCCACGGCGGCGCGCAGCGACTGGCCTTTTTCCTGCGCCGCAAAGGGGATCACCGTGGTGGTGCCGCCGCAGGCCGCGCTGCGGGTGCCGGTGTCGAAGTCGTCGGCCATGCGCACCGGTGGGGCCATGGGTTGGTCCAGGTGGCAGTGGGCGTCCACGCCGCCCGGCGTCACCACCCGCCCGGCCGCGTCGATCTCGCGCGCCGCCGCCGGCAGGCCCCGGCCCAGGCTCACGACGCGGCCGCCCTGGATGCCGATGTCGGCGTCAAAGACGTCGCTGGCCGTGGCCACGCGGGC
>NZ_JASATI010000110.1:0-936 GCF_038440225.1 Hydrogenophaga sp. OTU3427
TCGTAGTGGTAATTGCTGGTGCGCGGCGGGTAGGCCACGGTGGCGCCGCTTTCCACCAGGGTCTGGGGCGACTTGGTGAAGTAGAAGGCCTGCTCGACGCTCTTGTCGACCGGACGACCCATCTCGACGGCGTGCGCGTGGTAGTTGCGCCCGACACAGAAGATGCGGTTGATGGGGAAGCGTTCGGTCTTGCCGCGCACGGGCAGGGATTGAACGGCGGGCGGGTTCCAGAGGTAGGTGGTCATGGGGGATAGCGATTCAGGAGCGGACTTCGTAGACACCGAGCTTGCGGTGCAGCGGGCTTTCGTCGGCGACGAACAAAAACGCGGGCTGATCGGCCGAGGTGTTGCGCAGCGTGATGGGCGTGTAGCCGGGCGCGCAGCAGGTGTCGGCACCGGCCAGGGTGAAGGTCTGGGCGCCCTCGCCGACGGTCACGTCGGCAGAACCTTCGATCTGGTGGAACACGCTGGCGGGCGAGCGCGCGGGCAGCTTGAGCGTCTGGCCCGGGCGCAGCATCAGGGCGTAGAAGCCCAGGATGTTCTCGGCGTCGTCGCCGGTCTCGGGGTTGACGTAGGTCACCTGCACGGCGTCCAGGTCGGGGCGGTCCTCGGCCAGGGACAGCAGGGCGGCACGGGCGTCGGCCCAGGGGTAGCGCAGCATGGGGTAGCGCTTGTCGCTGCGGGTGAACACCGGCGTGGGCACCACGCCACCGCGTGCGTAGGCGCGGTCGCCGCGGCCGGGCAACTGGGTCTGGCGCGTGCCGTTGATGTGGTAGCTGGCCTCCATGTAATAGACCAGGGGCAGGTCCAGCACGTCGAGCCAGATGACGGGCTCGGTGCCGTCGTGGCCGTGTTCGTGCCACAGGCCGGTGGGCGTGAGGATGAGGTCGCCCCGGCTCATGGGGCATTTTTCGCCGTCCACCGTGGTCCAGGCGCC
>NZ_JASATI010000111.1:0-930 GCF_038440225.1 Hydrogenophaga sp. OTU3427
GTCCGATCAGCTTCGAGACCTGCTGTCCGGCAGAGCGTGGGATGCGGGACGCGGCAAAGGCAGTGCTGCTCTACCGATGACGCTGCTTCTGCTGTCAAAGGCTGGCGCCACCGACCACGATTTGGTGACCGATATGGACATGCTGCGTGAAGTCATGATGCTGCTCAGCATCGCTGCAGATCACGAGATAGTGAACCGAATGATTCAAAACCGAGACCGCTTCACTGGTGCAGACCTCATGGAAACCCTGAAGGGGATCGTGCACCAAAAGCACTCGTCCGCAGAAGCGCTCAGCTTGGGTTAACTGTTGATCAACCCGGCGATATCAGCTTGCACAGTCTGAAGTAGCTCCTGTACCGACTCAAGATTCCCATCTGGGCAGTAAGCTGCAGCAAGGAGCGTCAGCGGGTGAAGTCGAAGGCTTTCCGCTAGGCTCTCGACGACACGAATGCTTGGCATCTGGTGGCCCTGCTCAATGCGGCTCATGTGCCGCCGACTGGTGGCCATAAGCATGTCCTCTTGGGTCAGGCCACGGGCAGCGCGCAGTCGCTGAAGCGCGGAGCCGAAGCTGGCATGACGAGGGACGTTGTTTCGACGCATCCCCTCGATTTCCGCGCAATGAGACTAAAAAGACCACGACCAAATGGTCCCATTGACGGGCTATTCATAAAAAATCACTATCACCGCAAGTCGCGCTGGGTATCTACAAATCATGATCCTGTTCTTGGACTTTGATGGGGTCCTTCACCCTGAGTTCTCCCACGAGTCTCGACATTTCTGTTGCCTTCCCGTCTTGGAGCAAGTCGTACGGCAACTCCAGGATTGCGAGGTGGTGATCTCCAGTACCTGGCGTCTTGATTTTCCATTGGACCGTCTGCGAGAGAAGTTTTCATCGGACCTGGCGGCAAGAGTTGTTGGTGCGACGCCTAG
>NZ_JASATI010000112.1:0-842 GCF_038440225.1 Hydrogenophaga sp. OTU3427
GCAGGTACTGGCGCACCAGACCGTTCATGTTCTCGTTTGAGCCGCGTTGCCAAGGGCTGTGCGGGTCGCAGAAGTACACCGCGATGCCCGTGCGCTTGCTCAGCGCCTTGTGCATGGCCATCTCTCGACCCTGGTCGTACGTCATGCTCTGGCGCATCGGAGCGGCAATGCTCAGCAGCTTGTCGGTGAAGGCCTGCAACACGTTGGCAGCGCTGGCCGGCTTGAACTCGGGCAGCTTGACCAACACCACCAGGCGAGTGGTGCGCTCGACCAGCGTGCCCACCGCGCTGGCGTTGGCCGCCCCCTTGATGAGGTCACCCTCCCAGTGCCCGGGGAACTGGCGGTCTTCAATCTCGGGCGGGCGCAGGTGGATGCTGAGCATGTCGGGAATCTGGCCGCGCCGGTCTTGCCCCTTGCTGCGCGGCACACGCTTGTTGTGGGCGTGGCGCAGGGCGGCGATCAGCTCACGTTTGAGTTCGCCCACGGGCTGGGCGTAGATGCAGTTGTAGATGGTCTCGTGTGACACGCGGTGCTCATGGCCTCTGGGGAAGATGCGTGCCAGTGTCAGGGCAATCTGTTCAGGCGACCAGCGCTGACCCAGAAAGTGGCGCATCAAACCGAAAAGGATGCCATCAGGATGGAGTTTGATCGCCGGGCGGCTCTGGCGTCGTCGTCGCTGAGCGCAGTTTCGTGCAGGGACGCTGGCGTAGCCTGTGGGCTGTGCGTTGCGCCGCAGCTCGCGGCTGATGGTGCTCGGCGAACGACCCAAGACTTGGGCCATGGCGCGAACGCTGTACTTTTGCTGGGTCAAACTGGCCAGCGTCACGCGGTCTTCGGGTTGG
>NZ_JASATI010000113.1:0-833 GCF_038440225.1 Hydrogenophaga sp. OTU3427
ACTAGGGCGTGTTAACACTAATTCCCAAAATGGAGTTGACGGGCGACACTGTCGTGCATGGAAATTACGCCCGAACAGTTTGCTCGTATCGCACACTGCCTGCCGACTCAACGCGGTAATGTGAGCATGACCAACCTTCAGGTGGTCAATGCCATGCTTTACGTGGCTGAGCACGGTTGCAAATGGCGTGGCCTGCCCAAAAGGTTTGGCAACTGGCACACCATCTACACACGCATGCGCCGCTGGGAGAAGGCTGGTGTGCTGGACAAGATGTTCCAGGAGCTCCAGCGCGAGCAGGTAGTGCGCATTCGCATCGAAGCCGTTTCGCTCGACTCCACCAGCATCAAGGTTCATCCAGATGGCACCGGCGCGTTAAAAAAAACGGCCCTCAATCCATCGGAAAGTCCCGAGGCGGATGGAACACCAAGGTTCATCTGGTTGCCGCGGATGCTCGAACGGCCGTGACTTTCAGTCTGTCGCCCGGACAGGCGCATGATGCCCCTGAGGGCCGCCGTCTCCTGCAAAGCTTGGGGCCAACGAGTCGGCCAATCCACCTGCTCATGGACCGTGCGTACGAAGGAAACGAAACACGCCAATTGGCCCTGGACTTGGGGTTCATTCCCGTCGTTCCTCCAACGCGGACACGCCTCGACCCCTGGGAATACGACCGGGCCATGTACCGGCGGCGCAATGAAGTCGAGCGGTTGTTCCGGCGCCTGAAAGGCTATCGGCGAATCTTCTCCCGGTTCGAGAAGCTCGACGCCATGTTTCTCGGCTTCCTCAGCTTTGTCTTGGTGGCGGATGGACTTCGCGGTTTGTGTTAACAGGCCCTA
>NZ_JASATI010000114.1:0-797 GCF_038440225.1 Hydrogenophaga sp. OTU3427
CGTTGTTGATAGCGCTTAGGCGGCGTGCTTTGCATCTGCGGACCTTACTCTTACTCGGTGGCAGGTGTTGCACTTCACTTTTGAATCCGCCATCGAAAAAGAGCCTCCCCCGGCCTCTCTCTGCTGCTCGTCAACCTGATCGAATTACAGAGAGCTACATGCCAGAAATCACCCGCGCCAAGTAACGCCCGAAGCAGGTTGGAGAGTTGCCACTTGCCCCTTCTATTTAACATAAGACACATCGGAGAATATGTAAGTTCGCGGTAGTGCACCCCTCGATTTTCGTACTGCTGAGCCAAGAGTGATTCAATCCGTGGGAGCCCAATCGGTTGAAGATCTCTACCGAGAGATTGGAGACAGCGCTGTGGTGAGGTTCCGAGTCGGTTTTCAGCCAATAATATCGCCATATTTTTACTATGCGAAATCAAAGGGTTGTCGACCGAATAGGGAGTGCGGACGTATTCTCGGGCTGACTCAGACTGCAAGTACCAGTCCACAAAGGGAAAACCGCTTGAGGTTCCGATGCATCGCGTAGCGTTACGCAGTACAATCAACCATGATCAAGTCATGGTGCCACAGCGGTCTGGAGTTGTTCTTCATGACCGGCAAGAAGAGCGGCATCCAGCCTCATCATGCATCCAAGCTACAGCGTCTTCTGGGTGTGCTGAATGTGGCGACCGTCCCAGAGGCAATGAACCTACCCGGCTTTGGCTGGCATCCGTTGAGCGGGAATCTCGTGGGACACTGGGCTGTATCAGTGAATGGGAACTGGAGAGTGACGTTTTCATTCGAAGGAA
>NZ_JASATI010000115.1:0-771 GCF_038440225.1 Hydrogenophaga sp. OTU3427
AGACTCTAGTTCCTTTCCAGTTCATGAATCACAGTGAAGCCAACATGAATATGGGCGTCGGTACTTCCGCCCCAAACAACGTCTTCTTCCGTTTCTCCGCCCACCGGTCAACCCGGTTTTTGAGCTGGCGCTCCACGGACCACCACCATTGGCTGAAAACGTCATTGCCTTTGGGAGTGTCCTGATGAAGAACATCGAAACGCGCATCCACCACCTTCAAAAACAACACGGATGCCGCCCAAAACTCCTCTTCACTGTGAGCCGTTTGCATGGCTTGAAGCCAATGTTTCGCCCACCGGTGACGATCCATGGCGTAACGACATGTCTTGGCAGCGTCACCCAACAACCCCATGCTGTTTTCGTGAGTACGGAGCACATCGGACGCCAACTGCTCGTTGTCAGAAAAGCCCGCTATCGTGATGGCTCGTGCAACGTCCACCGGCAGAGAAGTTTGCAAACGATCCCGTATGTAGGCATCAAGGATTTCACTCTTTTCTGCATACAGCGCTGCCGCCGCTTCCTGCGCAAGCTCATGGTCGTTCTGGCAACGATCCAGTCTCGCAAAACGGCGTTCATTCACCGAGACTTCGTCGGCAGCCCACCACAGCGCCACAGCTTCCAGCGGCAAATCAGCTGCGGTGTAACGAATCTGCACATACGAGACCTTGTCCACCAGCGCGTCGTACAACTCCAATGCTTCGCCCAAGCGACCGGGTTGCCGGGTCAATGCCGATGCCAACAGCAACCCGAAATTGCGCAAAGCAGACGTTG
>NZ_JASATI010000116.1:0-739 GCF_038440225.1 Hydrogenophaga sp. OTU3427
GAGCGGGTGTCGGCACATCCACGGGCGGCAGCCAGGTGGGGTGGCCGGGGCAGTCGGCGTAGCCGAAGCTGGCGATGCGCGGTGAACTGATCTGCACCTTGCCGCTGGGTGTGAGCAGTGGTTTGCCCATGGGGTCGTTGCGGAAGGCGCGCAGCACGCCGCCGTCGTCCGCCGCCTGCGGCAGGGGGAATTCGCCGCCCGCCCAGAAGGCCGGGAAGTCGGGCAGTTCCACCCCCTTGTCCTGCCAGGCGCGGCGGGTGCGTTCGTAGAGTTCGACCACCCATTCGTGGGCGTTGCGGCCCTCGCTGAAGGCCTCCAGCCGGCCCAGCCGCTGGGCCAGGTCGCAGAAGATGTCGTAGTCGTCGCGCGCCAGCCCGTGGGGTTCGGCGATGCGGTGCATGGCCACCAGCAGGGGGTCGGTCGGGGTGCCGCCCAGGTCCTCGCGCTCCAGCGTCAGCGTGGCGGGCAGCACGATGTCGGCAAAGCGGGCGGTGGCCGTCCATGCACTCTCGTGGACGACAAAGGTGTCGAGCTGGCGCAGGCCCTGCGCCAGGCGGTTCAGGTCCTGGTGGTGGTGGAAGGGGTTGCCACCGATCCAGTAGGCCAGGCGGATGTGTGGGTAGGTGTGGCGCTTGCCGTTGTAGTCGAAGGCCTCGCCGGGGTGCAGCAGCATGTCGGTGATGCGGGCCACCGGGATGAAGTCCTGGATGCCATTGTCGCCCTGCGACAGCGCGGCGGG
>NZ_JASATI010000117.1:0-695 GCF_038440225.1 Hydrogenophaga sp. OTU3427
GGTTGCATCCTCTACATGCTGCAGCAGGAATTTTCTGACGGATTGATGTGCGGCGACCAACACTGCAGCCAGTACGGGGGAGTCGCCTTGCCAATCCAGAATTAGAGTTGATATCCCCAATGTCCGACCAGATGCATTCAAGTCATCCGCCGTTTGCGTTGACACCCCGGATGTCGCACCCAATACCCAAAGCTCGGTAGGGTCGTTGCGTATGGCGAGAGCCAATAGCTTGTTGAGGACTTCAGAAGACGGAACCGTGTCCAAGTAAAGCTTTGCCTCAAAGCAGACGGGCGCATTCGAATCAACAGCCTTGCCATCCATCCCGAACTGAGAGCCTGACTTGGCGAGCCGAAACGGTACATCCAACAATTCCTCAAACGCTGCCGCAAGCAGGCCTTCAAATCCTGCGGGGCCAGAGTTTGGCAAGGCACGCAAGGCGTCCCACAACTCAGAAAGATCAGGGGTGGTGGTCGGCATTTTTCTCCCTCTTCAAAGTCACGCGAACTTAATGACTAAGAACACCACCCGCTCAGAGTGACGCGTTCTGTGGAGTATAGGATTGGCCTGCATGAATACTGTTTAAATACTCACCACCCCATTGGGATTGAAACGGCTTACACAACGAAAAAGCCCCGGACAGTTTCCCATCCGGGGCTTTTGTTTTCAGCATTCGCCGAAGCGGCTTACTTCTTCGA
>NZ_JASATI010000118.1:0-694 GCF_038440225.1 Hydrogenophaga sp. OTU3427
AAGGCGGCCATGCCTTCCTTCTGGTCGTCGGTGGCGAACAGGGCGTGGAACAGGCGGCGCTCGAACATGACACCGTCGCTCAGGCCGCTCTCGAAGGCGCGGTTGATGGCCTCCTTGGCGGCCATCACGCTGGGCAGCGAAAAGCCGCAGATCGTCAGCGCCGCCCCCAGGGCCTCGTCCATCAGCTTGTCCAACGGCACCACGCGGCTGACCAGCCCGGCGCGCTCGGCCTCGGCCGCGTCCATCATGCGGCCGGTGAGCGCCAGGTCCATGGCCTTGGCCTTGCCCACCGCGCGCGGCAGTCGCTGGGTGCCGCCTGCGCCGGGGATGATGCCCAGCTTGATCTCGGGCTGGCCAAACCTGGCGTTGTCGGCGGCGATGATGAAGTCGCACATCATGGCCAGCTCGCAGCCGCCGCCCAGGGCGAAGCCGCTGACGGCGGCGATCACGGGCTTGCGCACGCTGCGTATGGTTTCCCAGTTGCGGGTGATGTAGTCGTTGACGTAGACGTCGGCGAAGGTGTAGCTCGCCATGGCGCCGATGTCGGCGCCGGCGGCGAAGGCTTTTTCGCTGCCGGTGAGGACCATGCAGCCGATGTCGGCGTCGGCGTCGAAGGCCTTGAGCGCGGCGCCCAGCTCGTTCATCAGCTGTTCGTTGAGGGCGTTGAGCGCCTTGGGCCGGTGCAGGGTGATGA
>NZ_JASATI010000119.1:0-657 GCF_038440225.1 Hydrogenophaga sp. OTU3427
CTTCGGCGATGCTGGCCGTGTCGTTCACGGCCACCGGCACGTCGTCGGCGATGGTGATCGTCAGCGTCTGCGTGGCCGTGTTGCCCAGGCTGTCCGTCACCGTGTAGGTGAAGGTCTCGGTCTCTTCCACCCCGGCCACGTCCGGGCTCGCGCTGGTGAGCGTGTAGGTGTAGCTGCCGTCCGGGTTGACCACCAGGTTGCCGTAGCTGCCGCTGCCGCCACCCGTGTAGGTGTAGGGGCCCGTGCCGCCGCTGGCCGCCAGCTGGCCGCTGGCCACTTCGTCCGGGCTCGTCGGGTTGCTGCCCACGCCCAGGGCGGCCTCATTCACCGTCTGGTCCGACACCGTGGTGTCGATGTGGGTCTCGATCGCGCCGTCCGGGATGCTGATCGTCAGCGTCACCGTGCTGGTGTCGCCGTCCCCGTCGGTGATGGTGTACTGGAACACGTCCGTGACCGTCGTGCCCGCCGGCACGCTGTTGGGCGTGGACTGGTAGCTGTAGCTGCCGTCGGCGTTCAGGCTCAGGCTGCCGTAGCTGCCCGCCACCGGGGCGCCCACGTTGGCCGCCACGCCGTTGACCGCCGTCACCGGGCCGCCCACGGCGGCCCCGTCCGCGCCCAGCACGTCGTTGCCGATCACGTTGCCGCTGAGCAGCGCGC
>NZ_JASATI010000120.1:0-626 GCF_038440225.1 Hydrogenophaga sp. OTU3427
CGACGTCCCCCCGGATTTGAGTAGCGACTGACTCTGGAGTCCAATCCCGAAGACAGGAGATTGGACGTGAAGAAGCGATTTAGCGAAGAACAGATCATTGGCTTTCTGCGGGAGGCCGAAGCCGGCCTGGCAGTGGCAGAGCTGTGCCGGCGGCACGGCTTCTCCGAGGCCAGCTACTACCTGTGGCGCAACAAGTTCGGCGGCATGAGCGTCTCGGATGCCAAGCGGCTGAAGGAACTCGAGCTTGAAAATGCTCGCCTCAAACGGCTGCTGGCCGAGTCGATGCTTGAGAACGAGGTGACGAAAGAAGCCTTGAGAAAAAAGTGGTGAGCGCACCCGCACGGCGCGAGCTGGTGCGCCACATGGTCGGCTGCGGGCTGAGCGAACGCCGATCACTGCGCATCATCGGAATAAGCGCCAGCGCCTACCGTTATGAGCCCGTTGCAGACCGAAACGGCGCCTTGAAGGACAAGATCATTGCCCTGGCGCAACGCCATCGCCGTTACGGTGCGGGCATGATCTACCTCAAGCTGCGCCAGGCCGGTGAGATCGTCAACCACAAGCGTGTCGAGCGCCTGTATGCCCAGGCGGGGCTGCAGGTCAGGAAGCGCAAGCGCAAGAAGATC
>NZ_JASATI010000121.1:0-625 GCF_038440225.1 Hydrogenophaga sp. OTU3427
TCGCCGCAACGTCACCTGGGAACAGGTGGCCGAACACAGCGAGGTGGTGCTGGCCTTCGGCGGCATGGCGCTGAAGAATTCGCAGGTCGCCAGCGGCGGCGTGAGCCGCCACGTGGAGCGCGAGTCCATGCGGCGGGCGGCGGCCCGGGGCTGCCGTTTTGTCTCGATCAGCCCGCTGCGCTCCGACCTGCCCGACGAGGCCCACTTCGACTGGCTCGCCCCCGTGCCCGGCACCGACACCGCCCTGATGCTGGCCATGGTCCAGGTGATCGTGAGCCGTGGCCTGCACGACACGGATTTCATCGCCCGCTGCTGCGATGGCTGGCCCGCGTTCGAGGACTACCTGATGGGGCGCACCGACGGCACGCCCAAGACACCCGCCTGGGCCGCGCCCCTGTGCGGCCTGCCGGCGGCGCAGATCGAGGCGCTGGCCCTGTCGCTGCCGGGCAAGCGTGTGCTGGTGGTCATGTCGCACTCCATGCAGCGCTCCGAGCACGGCGAGCAACCGATCTGGATGGGCCTGGTGCTGGCCGCGGCGCTGGGCCAGATCGGCCTGGAGGGCGGTGGCTACAACTACGCGCTGGGCACCTTGTCGCACTATGGTCGTCGCAACAACCTGGTGGCG
>NZ_JASATI010000122.1:0-567 GCF_038440225.1 Hydrogenophaga sp. OTU3427
GGCACTGTGAAGCGCGCGCAGGAACCTGTCATGAACCACCCGTTCCGCCACCGCTGGTTGGCCGTACTGGCAGCGCTGGCTCTGGCCGGCTGCGCGGTCACCGAACCGGCGCCGACCGACTTGCAGCCACGCACGCTGGACCAGGTGCACCGCGTCGCCTCGGCCCATCACGGGCGCCCGGTGCTGGCTGTGGTGCTCGGTGGCGGCGGGCTGCGTGGATTTGCGCATGTGGGCGTGCTGCAAGCGCTGGAAGAAGCCGGATTGCGCCCCGACATCGTGGTGGGCACTTCGGCGGGATCGGTGGTCGGCGCCGCCTACGCCAGCGGTATCGGCCTTGAGCGCATCCGGCAAGCGGCACTCGACGTGAAGGTCGTGTCGCTGATCGATCTCACCTGGCGCTCCGGCGGCTTCATACGCGGCGACAACCTGGCGCGCTGGGTGGATGATGTCACCGGCAGCACCCGCATCGAGGACTTTCCGATTCGCTTCGCCGCCGTTGCCACCGACCTGCAAAGCGCCCAGCCGGTGCTGCTGTCGCAGGGACCGGCTGGCCGCTCCATACAGGCT
>NZ_JASATI010000123.1:0-567 GCF_038440225.1 Hydrogenophaga sp. OTU3427
GGCCTGTATGGAGCGGCCAGCCGGTCCCTGCGACAGCAGCACCGGCTGGGCGCTTTGCAGTTCGGTGGCAACGGCGGCGAAGCGAATCGGAAAGTCCTCGATGCGGGTGCTGCCGGTCACATCATCCACCCAGCGCGCCAGGTTGTCGCCGCGTATGAAGCCGCCGGAGCGCCAGGTGAGATCGATCAGCGACACGACCTTCACGTCGAGTGCTGCTTGCCGGATGCGCTCAAGGCCGATACCGCTGGCGTAGGCGGCGCCGACCACCGATCCCGCCGAAGTTCCCACCACGATGTCGGGGCGCAATCCGGCTTCTTCCAGCGCTTGCAGCACGCCCACATGCGCAAATCCACGCAGCCCGCCGCCACCGAGCACCACAGCCAGCGCCGGGCGCCCGTGATGGGCCGAGGCGACGCGGTGCACCTGGGCCAGCGTGCGTGGCTGCAAGTCGGTCGGCGCCGGTTCGGTGACCGCGCAGCCGGCCAGAGCCAGCGCTGCCAGTACGGCCAACCAGCGGTGGAGGAACGGGTGGTTCATGACAGGTTCCTGCGCGCGCTTCACAGTGCT
>NZ_JASATI010000124.1:0-556 GCF_038440225.1 Hydrogenophaga sp. OTU3427
GTTGACCGTCACCGGTGTGTCTTCGACGGTGCTGCCCGTGTCGTCAGCGGCCAGTGGGCCGTCGTCATTGATCTGGATCACCAGCGGCACCGGTGCGCTGCTGTCGCCGTCGTCGTCCGTGACCACCACCGCGAAGTTCTCTTCCGGGAACTGATCCGCCGCGCCCACCGCGCCGGTGTTGGTGTGGGGCGCGTTGTCGTTCAGGGTGTAGGTCCAGTCGTACACCCCAGCACCCACCGTCACCACCAGTGTGCCGTAGGTGCCTGGCACGGTGCCGCCCAGAGTCACGTCCACGCCGTTGATGACAACGGCCCCCACGGCATTCAGCACGTCGAAGCCCGTGGCGATGTCCAGCGTGCCGCTGGTGGTCGTGGTGCCGCCCAGGTTGCCCTCGGGCAAGGCGCCTTCGTCGACCACACCGGGGCTGGCACCCACCAGCAGCCAGTCCACCGTCGGCGTGGAGTCGGGTGCCACCGTGATCACCAGTTGCGCCGTGTCGGTGTCGCCATCGCCGTCTTTCATGACGTAGTCGATGGTCGCGGCCCCCTCGAAGCCC
>NZ_JASATI010000125.1:0-533 GCF_038440225.1 Hydrogenophaga sp. OTU3427
AACAAGCATCTTTGCTCGATCCAGTATGGTGCACAACTGCGGATCACCACTCTTTTCAACCACCTTTTCACAATACAGCCAGTGGGTTTCAAGGACAGCAGCGCCCACTTCCACAGCCATGAGAAGTCGGAGAACCGCCAGACGCCCGTGACCAAAGTGGATACTGCGCTCCAGCAAGCTCAATGCCGCCTCGCTACCCAACTGTCGAGGAAGCTCGACATGCGGTGACCGCAATGCCTGCCGCATAAGACGTTTGTTGTCTCTGACCAATGCGCGTGACAAATGAGCCTCACATGTTTCTGCGGTACTGTCCACCGACCTCGAACAGCGCGCTGGTGATCTGCCCCAGGCTGCACACCCGCACCGCGTCCATCAGCACGTTGAACACGTTCTGGTTCTCGATCACCGCCTGCTGCAGGCGCTTGAGCATGGCCGGTGCCTGAGCCTGGTGGCGCTCGTGGAAGGCGGCCAGCCGCTGCAGCTGGCTTTGCTTCTCTTCCTCGGTCGAGCGCGCCAGCTCCAGCGTCTCGGGT
>NZ_JASATI010000126.1:0-515 GCF_038440225.1 Hydrogenophaga sp. OTU3427
GGTGCCTTCCTGATGCCCGTGGAAGACGTGTTCTCCATCTCGGGTCGCGGCACCGTGGTGACCGGCCGTATCGAGCGCGGCATCATCAAGGTCGGCGAGGAAATCGAGATCGTCGGTATCGCCGACACGCAGAAGACCACCTGTACCGGCGTGGAAATGTTCCGCAAGCTGCTGGACCAGGGCCAGGCTGGCGACAACGTCGGCATCCTGCTGCGCGGCACCAAGCGCGAAGACGTGCAGCGCGGACAGGTGCTGTGCAAGCCCGGCTCGATCAAGCCGCACACCCACTTCACGGGTGAGGTCTATGTGCTGTCCAAGGACGAAGGTGGCCGTCACACGCCGTTCTTCAACAACTACCGCCCGCAGTTCTACTTCCGCACGACCGACGTGACCGGCTCCATCGAGCTGCCCGAGGGCAAAGAGATGGTGATGCCTGGCGACAACGTGTCGATCACCGTCAAGCTGATCGCCCCGATCGCCATGGAAGAAGGCCTGCGCTTCGCGATCCGCGAAGG
>NZ_JASATI010000127.1:0-514 GCF_038440225.1 Hydrogenophaga sp. OTU3427
CTTTGTCTTTGATCGAACGGCCGAAGGTCGCAGCATCAAGAACCTGACGGTGGTCGATGATGCAACCCACGAGGCGGTGGCCATCGTGACCGAGCGGGCGATGGGTGGCAACCAGTTGGTGCGGATCCTGGATCAAATCGCCACCACAAGGGGACTGCCCAAAGCGATTCGGACAGATAACGGGAAAGAGTTCTGCGGTCGGGCCATGCTGAACTGGGCTCATGCCAGAGGTGTTCAGCTGTTTCTCATCGAGCCGGGCAAGCCCAACCAGAACGCCTACATCGAATCGTTCAATGGCCGCTTCAGGGAAGAATGCCTCAACGAGCACTGGTTCACCAGCTTGGCACACGCCCGTGTGATCGTCGAGGCTTGGCGCCGGGAATACAACGAGGAACGTCCGAAGAAGTCCCTGGGCGGACTGACCCCGGCAGCCCATGCCCAAAGGCTGATGCAAAACCCGTTAAATTAACCCCGGACTCCAAAGCTCAGTGCTACTGAAAATGGGGGGACGTCG
>NZ_JASATI010000128.1:0-436 GCF_038440225.1 Hydrogenophaga sp. OTU3427
GCCTGGCCGTGCTCGTGCAGTTGGTCCGGGACGAATCCCTGGCTGAACGGCCTGGACGCGAGCTGGTGCTGGGGCGGCTGGTGGAGGTGTTGCTGATTGAGGCATTGCGCTCCAGCACCGGGGACAACGCGCCGCCCGGTCTGCTGCGTGGCCTGGCAGACGCCCGCGTCGCCGTGGGGTTGCGCCTGATGCACGGTGACCCCGCGCAGGCCTGGACGGTGGAGGCGCTGGCCCGTGAGTCCGCGCTGTCGCGCTCAACCTTCTTCGAGCGCTTCTCACGCGCCGTCGGCCTGCCGCCCATGGAGTACCTGCTGGCTTGGCGCATGGCGCTGGCCAAGGATCTGCTGGGGCGCGCCGGCGTGTCCATTTCCGAAGTCGCCGAGCGGGTTGGCTACAGCTCGGCCAGTACGTTCAGCACCGCGTTCAGTCGACATGT
>NZ_JASATI010000129.1:0-432 GCF_038440225.1 Hydrogenophaga sp. OTU3427
ATGGGTGCCCACCATGCCGCCGCCCAGGATCTTGCCGTGGCCATGCGCCTCGGGGCTGTCGTCGAACAGCAGCTTGGTCACGCCCTCGTCTCGGCCATTGGCGATCGCCCGGCCCGAAGCCGTCCAGGGGAACAGGCCCTTCTTGACCTTGATGCCCTGCGCCTTGGCCTGGTCTTCGGTCAGGCCCACCCAGGCCACCTCGGGGTCGGTGTAGGCCACGCTGGGGATCACGCGGGCGTTGAAGGCGGCTGAAGCCAGCTCCTTGTTGCCCTGCAGTTCACCGGCGATGACCTCGGCCGCCACGTGTGCCTCATGCACCGCCTTGTGCGCCAGCATGGGCTGGCCGACGATGTCGCCGATGGCGAAGATGTGCGGCACGTTGGTGCGCATCTGGATGTCGACGTTGATGAAGCCCCGGTCGGTCACGGCCCC
>NZ_JASATI010000130.1:0-431 GCF_038440225.1 Hydrogenophaga sp. OTU3427
TGGCCGTGACCGACCGGGGCTTCATCAACGTCGACATCCAGATGCGCACCAACGTGCCGCACATCTTCGCCATCGGCGACATCGTGGGCCAGCCCATGCTGGCGCACAAGGCGGTGCACGAGGCGCACGTGGCGGCCGAGGTCATCGCCGGTGAACTGCAGGGCAACAAGGAGCTGGCTTCAGCCGCCTTCAACGCCCGCGTGATCCCCAGCGTGGCCTACACCGATCCCGAGGTGGCCTGGGTGGGCCTGACCGAAGACCAGGCCAAGGCGCAGGGCATCAAGGTCAAGAAGGGGCTGTTCCCGTGGACGGCTTCGGGCCGCGCGATTGCCAACGGCCGAGACGAGGGCGTGACCAAGCTGCTGTTCGACGACAGCCCCGAGGCGCATGGCCACGGCAAGATCCTGGGCGGCGGTATGGTGGGCACCCAC
>NZ_JASATI010000131.1:0-427 GCF_038440225.1 Hydrogenophaga sp. OTU3427
ATCGGACAGTTGCAGCAACTGTTCATCCCCCAAGGCACTAGGCAGCATGGATTTCCAGCTCTTCGATTTGATCAAGGCTTTAAGCTCTTCTTCTCCAAACGGTACTAGGGTAGCTTTTTCAACGCACAGCATCAGTTTGCACTTTAGGTAGTTGCGGGACCATTAGGTCCCGTTAAGATCAGGGTAGGCGAGGATAGCCCCGCTTACGGCGGCGATGCCGGCCTCCGAGCCGTCCATCCACCAATAGAAAGTACCTGGTTGCCAGTTTTTTCCCGCCCAGCAACCCCACTGTTGTCTTCCCCTGGAAATCGCGAGCTACCTTGAAAACCCGTCTGGACCTCACCCGCTTGGCAGAACTGGATCGCCAGTTCTGCGAGTTCACCAAGCTGCGGTCCCACGCCAAACCTCGGTGCGGCTGGGCGAAGAC
>NZ_JASATI010000132.1:0-418 GCF_038440225.1 Hydrogenophaga sp. OTU3427
TGCCCGCGAGATCCAGCAATTGACCGAGGCCGCGCGCATGCTGACCGAGGACAAGCCCGAGCGCGCCCGCGCCGCCGAAGCGGCCATCGACCTGGCGCAGGTGCGCGAACTGCACCTGGACGCCGATGCGCGCAAGCTGCTCAAGCAGTGGCCCGAGATGGTGCAGGCCTACGCCGGCGACGAGTACGTGGTGAAGATCCGCGACAAGGAAATCCGCACCGCGCTCACCACCAAATCCTTGAGCGGCACCACCATCCGCAAGGTCAGCCTGCCGCAGTACGAGGACCACGGCGAGATCCTCAAGTGGCTGATGCTGGACAACGTGCCCGGCAGCTACCCCTACACCGCCGGCACCTTCGCCTTCAAGCGCGAGGGCGAGGACCCCACGCGCATGTTCGCCGGCGAGGGCGACCCCTTC
>NZ_JASATI010000133.1:0-389 GCF_038440225.1 Hydrogenophaga sp. OTU3427
ATGTCGTTGAACTGGATCTCCTGCGCGTGCAGTGAACGGCCCGAGGTCTGGATGTGGTACTTCAGCTTCTGGCTGCGTTCGTTGGCGCCGTACTTCTCCTTCATGGCCACGGCCCAGAGGCGGCGCGCCACGCGGCCCATCACGGTGTACTCCGGGTCCATGCCGTTGCTGAAGAAGAAGCTCAGGTTGGGCGCGAAGTCGTCGATGTGCATGCCGCGCGCCAGGTACGCCTCCACGAAGGTGAAGCCGTTGGAGAGCGTGAACGCGAGCTGGCTGATCGGGTTGGCGCCCGCTTCGGCGATGTGGTAGCCCGAGATCGACACCGAGTAGAAGTTGCGCACGTTGTGGTGCACGAAGTACTCGGCGATGTCGCCCATCACCTTCAATGA
>NZ_JASATI010000134.1:0-376 GCF_038440225.1 Hydrogenophaga sp. OTU3427
TCGTCTGCCGTGCCAGGGATTCAGGTGCCGGTGCCCTACCAGGCTGGGCACTTGGTAGACGGCGGGGTCACCAGTCTGGTGCCGGTGCGGTTTGCACGCGCCATGGGAGCAGACACCGTGATCGCTGTCGACATCTACTGCAGCAGCCCTCGCGTTGGCTCACTGAACGTGCCTGCGGTGTTGGGTCGGGTCATGCAGGCACAAAGCTGCTTGGTGGCTGCACCTGAAATGGCGGAGGCCGACTTGCTCATCACGCCCATGGTGAACTCGCCAAGCGTTTCAGACAAGACGGCCCACGAACAGTCGATCCGGGCAGGCTACGAAGCGGCCCGTTTCGCCTTGAGAAAGTGGAGCACAAGCATGGCACAAGCGACAA
>NZ_JASATI010000135.1:0-375 GCF_038440225.1 Hydrogenophaga sp. OTU3427
AGGCAGCGTTCGTTGTCTGCGGCGGTGGGGCGGTGTGCGGCAAGCGCCACCGCGTCAGCGCCGGCCGCGTAGCGCAGCGTGGTCGACATGTCGTTGGCCGCCAGCCACACGGCCTCAGCGACGTCGAGCTCGGTGGTCACGGCCTGTGGTTGGCCCAGCGCAGCAAAGACGGACTGTGCGTAGGGCACATAGGCCTCGGGAATCAGCCCTTGCATGCGCTCCGAGCCATTGGCGGTGAAGCGGGTGGTAGGGGCATAGCCCGGTTCGACCAGCTTCACACGTACGTTGAACCCCTCCAGCTCGAATGCCAACGACGCCGTGAAACCTTCGATCGCGGTCTTGCTGGCGGTGTAAGCCGCCACCAGTGGCATAGGG
>NZ_JASATI010000136.1:0-362 GCF_038440225.1 Hydrogenophaga sp. OTU3427
TGGGGCAGCAGCGAGGGCGCGCCGCAGGTGAGGAAACGGCCGCGGCCCGGGCGGGCGTGGAAGGCACCGTCCCACACCACCTCGCCGCCGATCAGCGTCATGGCGGGCCAGGCGCGCAGGGTCTGGCCCGCGTAGGGCGTGTGGTCCACCGCATGGTGCAGGTGGCTGTTGTTGAGCACGAATTCGCGTTCGTCCCAGATCACCAGGTCGGCGTCGCTGCCGATGGCGATCGTCCCCTTGCGCGGGTGCAGGCCGTAGGCCTTGGCCGGGTTGGTGGATGTCAGTTCGACGAAGCGTTCCAGCGTCAGGCGCCCGCCCAGCACGCCGGCGCTGTAGAGCAGGGGCAAGCGGGTTTCGATGCC
>NZ_JASATI010000137.1:0-348 GCF_038440225.1 Hydrogenophaga sp. OTU3427
ACCGAGGTCATCCACCTGGGCCACAACCGCAGCGTGGACGACGTGGTGACCGCCGCCCTGCAGGAAGACGCGCAAGGCATCGCCATCAGCTCCTACCAGGGCGGGCACGTCGAGTACTTCAAGTACATGGTGGACCTGCTCAAGGCCCGCGGCGGCGCCCACATCCAGGTGTTCGGCGGCGGCGGCGGCGTGATCGTGCCGCCCGAGATCCGCGAACTGCAGGCCTATGGCGTGACACGCATCTACAGCCCCGAGGACGGCCAGCGCATGGGCCTGGCCGGCATGATCGGCGAGATGGTGATGCGCTGCGACCAGGACCTGGCGCCCTACGCGCCGGCCTCGGTCGAA
>NZ_JASATI010000138.1:0-310 GCF_038440225.1 Hydrogenophaga sp. OTU3427
CAAGGAGTCGCTGACCCAGAGTGGCGACTTCACGGTCAGCGCGCCGGACGGCCTGGCCACCCTGACGGTGGGCGGCACCACGGTGATCAGCGGCGGTGTGTTCACCGCGGCCAGCATCACCACGCCGCAGGGCAACACCCTGAACGTGACGGGCTACAACGCCACGACCGGTGTGGTGACCTACACCTACACGCTGACCGCTGCCGAGACCCATGGCACGGTCCAGGGTGAGAACGACCTGTACGAGAACTTCACGGTGGTGTTGACCGACACCGACGGCAGCACGGCCAGCAGCACCCTGACGGCAGCG
>NZ_JASATI010000139.1:0-310 GCF_038440225.1 Hydrogenophaga sp. OTU3427
CAAGGAGTCGCTGACCCAGAGCGGCGACTTCACGGTCAGCGCGCCAGATGGCTTGGCCACCCTGACGGTGGGCGGCACCACGGTGATCAGCGGCGGTGTGTTCACCGCGGCCAGCATCACCACGCCGCTGGGCAATACCCTGAACGTGACGGGCTACAACGCCGCGACCGGCGTCGTGACCTACACCTACACGCTGACCGCTGCCGAGACCCATGGCACGGTCCAGGGTGAGAACGACCTGTACGAGAACTTCACGGTGGTGTTGACCGACACCGACGGCAGCACGGCCAGCAGCACGCTGACGGCGGCC
>NZ_JASATI010000140.1:0-301 GCF_038440225.1 Hydrogenophaga sp. OTU3427
GAACTCGGTGCTGAAGATGCAGGTGTTCTGGCCCTGGTCTTCCTTGAGGATGTCGGCCTGCACCGTGCCGCGCACATTGGCCTGGGCCCATTCGCGGATCTTGGCGGTTTCGGTGTCGGTGGGCTCGCGGCCGTTGTCGGCCTTGAATTTTTCGATGTTCTGGTCGATGGCGGTGTTCATGAACATCGCCAGGATGGTGGGCGCCGGGCCGTTGATGGTCATGGACACCGAGGTCGTCGGGTTGCACAGGTCGAAGCCGTCGTACAAGACCTTCATGTCGTCCAGCGTGGCGATGGAGACC
>NZ_JASATI010000141.1:0-296 GCF_038440225.1 Hydrogenophaga sp. OTU3427
GCCAAGAAGTAAGCCGCTTCAGCGCTTGCCAAGCCCAAGCCCGATCGGGAAACCGGTCGGGCTTTTGTGTTGGGCCGCATACGCCACCTGGCGTGGATGGTGGCCGGGGCGCCTGGGCCGGGCGTGAAGGCTCATTCCCGCACCAGCAGCCGCAGGCGCATGCGGAATGCACCTCTCATTTCGTTGGCGGCCTTGTAGCGTTGCACGGCACTGTCTGGCGCGGGTTCCAGTGCGAACCCGGCATTGCGTTCACCGCCCGCGGCAGGGGCGAGGAAGCTGCGCACTTCGTCCGTGAC
>NZ_JASATI010000142.1:0-291 GCF_038440225.1 Hydrogenophaga sp. OTU3427
ACGAGCGTTGCGCTAGAGGTCACGTTGATCACCAGACCCGATCGGCGCGCGCGGAACTGCGGAAGCACCGCCTGCGTCATGGCCATGGTCCCGAAGGTGTTGGTTTCGAAGATGTCGCGCACCGTCGCCATGGGCGTGGCCTCGAAGGCGCCGAAGAGGCCGAGGCCGGCGTTGTTCACCAGCACGTCAATGGGGCCGGCGGCCTCCAGGGTGCGCTCGATGCTGTCGGGGCGGGTCACGTCCAGCGGCAATACGCACATCCGCGCCGAAAGCGGCAGCAGGTCGGTGCGT
>NZ_JASATI010000143.1:0-291 GCF_038440225.1 Hydrogenophaga sp. OTU3427
GCGAGCGTTGCGCTAGAGGTCACGTTGATCACCAGACCCGATCGGCGCGCGCGGAACTGCGGAAGCACCGCCTGCGTCATGGCCATGGTCCCGAAGGTGTTGGTTTCGAAGATGTCGCGCACGGTTGCCAACGGTGTGGCCTCGAAGGCGCCGAAAAGGCCGAGGCCGGCGTTGTTCACCAGCACGTCGATGGGGCCGGCGGCCTCCAGCGTGCGTGCAATGCTCTCGGGGCGGGTCACGTCCAGCGGCAACACGCACATCCGCGCCGAGAGCGGCAACAGGTCGGTGCGC
>NZ_JASATI010000144.1:0-263 GCF_038440225.1 Hydrogenophaga sp. OTU3427
TCGGGCGTGCCGGTGTAGATCAGGTCGCCGGGCTGCAGGTGGTAGTAGGTCGAGAGGTCGGCGATGATTTCGCGGATGTTCCAGATCAGCTTGTCCACATCGGACGACTGCTTGGTGACGCCATTGACCTCCAGCGCGATGGCGCCGTGCTCGATCACCACCCCCGGCATGGGCACGATCTCGGCGCAGACCGATCCCTCTTCGATGTCCTTGCCCGTGTCCCAGGGACGGCCCTTGTCGCGCGCCACCAGTTGGAGGTCGCG
>NZ_JASATI010000145.1:0-261 GCF_038440225.1 Hydrogenophaga sp. OTU3427
ACGTTGACCGTCACTGGCGTGTCTTCCGCCGTGCTGGCACTGTCGTCCGTGGCCAGTGGGCCATCGTCGTTGATCTGGATTTGCAGGTTGGCCACGGGCGCCACGTCGCCGTCGTCGTCGGTGACCACCACCGCGAAGTTCTCTTCGGGGAACTGGTCGGCACCGCCCACCGCGCCCGCATTGGTGTGGGGTGCGTTGTCGCTCAGCGTGTAGGTCCAGCTGTAGACCCCACCGCTGACCGTCACCACCAGATCGCCGTAG
>NZ_JASATI010000146.1:0-246 GCF_038440225.1 Hydrogenophaga sp. OTU3427
CTTCCATCTCCCGGGTAAGCAGCAAGCCCCTGACTTGGTTCGCCCGAAGCTCTGCCGCAGACTTGTAGAAAGGAAGAGGCGTGGGTATCACATAGTTGGTTAGTGGCACGTACTCGGTGAACCCTTGCTGCTGGATGAACGCCTCGACCTCACGCATCAACGCTGCGCGGTTGATGTCGCCTGACCATCCCATCTCGCGTTTGCTACGAAAGCAACCACGCGTGATGTAGATGTCCATTGCTCGCA
>NZ_JASATI010000147.1:0-240 GCF_038440225.1 Hydrogenophaga sp. OTU3427
AGCCGGGCCTGGGCGCGCGCGCGCTTCTTGTAGCCGCGCACGGTGTCGCTGATCTCGGCGAGGTAGCGGGTGCGCGCACCGGGCACCACCGGGGTCTGGTTGGTGCTGTGGCGCACGTCCACGCGGGGCAAGGCGCCCTCGGCGAGCGTCAGGCCCAGCGCCGTCAGCCGGCCCTTGAGCGCCTGGTACAGCGCGGTCACGCCGTCGTCGTTGAAGCGCGCGGCCATGGTGCCGAACACT
>NZ_JASATI010000148.1:0-238 GCF_038440225.1 Hydrogenophaga sp. OTU3427
TGTCATCACGTACATGGGCACGTCCACGTGCGGCACGATGGCCGCGTCCCCCTGGCCGATGCCCGAGGTCTCGACCACGATCAGATCGAAGCCCGCCACCTTGCAGGCGGCCACCACGTCGGGCAGGGCCGCGCTGATCTCGCTGCCGAAGTCGCGCGTGGCCAGCGAGCGCATGAACACGCGCGGGCCCTGGCGCCAGGGTGAGATGGCGTTCATGCGGATGCGGTCGCCCAAGAGG
>NZ_JASATI010000149.1:0-235 GCF_038440225.1 Hydrogenophaga sp. OTU3427
GCGTAGTGGCGGTTGGCCGTTTCGTACTCGACGTGCGCGGTGTTGATGGTGATGCCGCGGGCCTTTTCTTCCGGAGCCGCGTCGATCTGGTCGTAGGCCTTGGCCGCGCCGCCGAACTTGGCTGCCAGCACGGTGGTGATGGCGGCGGTCAGGGTGGTCTTGCCATGGTCAACGTGACCGATGGTGCCCACGTTCACGTGCGGCTTGGTCCGCTCGAATTTCTCTTTTGCCATTT
>NZ_JASATI010000150.1:0-235 GCF_038440225.1 Hydrogenophaga sp. OTU3427
GGCGCCGACCGCGACCTGGTGAAGATCTGGCAGAAGATGAACGCCAAGCGCTTCGACAACATCATGCTCAAGACCAAGACGGTGGGGGCCAAGGCCACGCCCGAGGGCATCGAGGTGACGTTTGCCGCAGCGGAAGAGGGCGGCACCGCGCCCGCGCCGCAGGTCTACGACCTCGTGCTGCAGGCCGTGGGCCGCACGCCCAACGGCAAGAAGATCGCCGCCGACAAGGCGGGGG
>NZ_JASATI010000151.1:0-226 GCF_038440225.1 Hydrogenophaga sp. OTU3427
GTGGTGTCGCCGTGCGGGTTGCGGAAGGTGTTGACGCCGATGATGGGCAGCTCGCCGGTGTGCTTGAGCATCTCGTAGTGCATGCTCTCGTCCTGGATCTTGCCGCGCTGGTAGCCGGTCTCCATGGCGCCCAGCACGCCGCCACGCTCGGCGATGCGCTCGAACTCGGCCAGCACCGCCTCCTCCACCAGCTCGGTCAGCTCCTCGATGATGAAGGCGCCCTGGT
>NZ_JASATI010000152.1:0-225 GCF_038440225.1 Hydrogenophaga sp. OTU3427
CAACAACGGCAGTGCGGCGGTGCAAGGCCTGTCGGCAGGCGAAACCCTGACCGACACCTACACCTACACGCTGACCGACGCCGACGGTGACACCAGCACGGCCACGCTGACGATCACCATCACCGGCGCCAACGACGGCGTGAGCATCACCAACCTGACCGCACAGGCCAGCGGTGGCGACGTGCGGGTGGACGAAGACGACCTGGCGACCGGCTCGGACACGAC
>NZ_JASATI010000153.1:0-218 GCF_038440225.1 Hydrogenophaga sp. OTU3427
GCCTGGCCGCGCAGGCTGCTGGCCGCCGCCGCCATCTCCTCCACCAGCGCCGCGTTCTGCTGCGTGGCCTGGTCCATCTGCTGCACCGCCTCGCCGATCTGACCCACCCCCGCGCTCTGCTCGCTGCTCGCCGCGCTGATCTCCGCCATGATGTCCGTCACCCGCCGGATGCTGCTCACCACCTCGGTCATGGTCGTGCCGGCACGGTCCACCAGCGC
>NZ_JASATI010000154.1:0-211 GCF_038440225.1 Hydrogenophaga sp. OTU3427
CCGTGGCCGTGCCGCTGATCGTCACCGTGCCCACCGGGGCGTCGTTGACGTTGAGCACCGCCGTTGTCGCGGCGCTCTCCACGTTCTCGAGCGTGCCCTGGAGGTCGGTGTAGCTGGCCACCACCGTGATCTGCTTGCCTACTTGCGCCTGGCCCAGCGTGACGCTGCCGCCCGTGGCGAAGGCCACGCCGTCGGCTTCCCAGCTGTAGCT
>NZ_JASATI010000155.1:0-204 GCF_038440225.1 Hydrogenophaga sp. OTU3427
CAGCTCGGCGTCGTCCACCATGTCGCACTTGTTCAGGAACACGATGATGTAAGGCACGCCCACCTGGCGGGCCAGCAGGATGTGTTCGCGGGTCTGGGGCATCGGGCCGTCAGCGGCCGAGCACACCAGGATGGCGCCGTCCATCTGGGCGGCACCGGTGATCATGTTCTTGACGTAGTCGGCGTGGCCGGGGCAGTCCACGTG
>NZ_JASATI010000156.1:0-200 GCF_038440225.1 Hydrogenophaga sp. OTU3427
AGCGTGTAGGTGTAGGCACCGGTGTTGGCCAGCGTCAGCGTGCCATAGGTCAGGGTCGGGTTGGCGGCCGTGACGTTGTTGGCCAGGACGTCCGCGCCCTGCACGTCGTTGGTGCGCACGTTGCCGCTCACGGTGTTGGGCGCCGCATCTTCGGTGATGCTGGCGCTGTCCGCCACCGCCGTGGGCACGTCGTCGACGAT